>JAJRUY010000108.1 GCA_024277555.1 Gammaproteobacteria bacterium
AAAAACTGCAACAGGAGCTGAAACAACGCGGGCACCGTCTGTCCATCAAGGAACGCCCCTGGGGAAATATGCAGGCGCTGTACTGGAACCGGAAAGATAATGAAGTGGAAGTGGCCAGCGATCCCAGGGGCGGCGGGTTGGCGATAAAATCCGCGAAATAAACGCTTTTCAGGTTACAATGCGCCAAGGAGCCTCTGGTCAAGCGGTCATCCCGCACAGGCCAGTCATCCGGTGTAGCTTTGTAATCAGGCGTAGTGCCGTCATCCGGCGCAGGTTCGTAATCAGGCGTAGTACCGTCATCCCGGCGTAGGCCCGTCATCCCGGCGTAGGCCGGGATCCAATGCCTTGACGGTTCCGAATTCCGGCCTGCGCCGGAATGACGCAAATGGGTTGGATCGGGGTTTACCTGAAACATATAGAAAAATTATTCTGGAGTTGATACGAAATGGCACGAGTTACAGTAGAAGATTGTCTGGATCATGTAGACAATCGCTTCAATCTGGTGCTGCTGGCGTCCAAACGCGCCCGGCAGCTGGAAAATGGCGTGGAACCTCTGGTTCCCTGGGACAACGACAAGCCCACGGTGGTGGCCCTGCGTGAAATTGCAGCAGGCCTGATCACCAACAAGACCATTGACGAACAGGTTGAAACCACGGAAGAATCCATTGATGATGAGTTGGCGGCAGCATTGGCGCAGGAAGTGCAGGCGGCAGTCAACGGCGGTTCCATCTAAGTTTTTCCCTGGTGGCCACTTCCCAGCCTGCCGACACTGCAAGCAAACCACCACCGGCTGCGCCTGCCCGCCCCAACGAAAGGCAGACTCCCCGCTACCAGATCAGCGACCTTTGCGCCTATCTTGAAGCCTATCTTGCGCCCGAGCAGGTGCGGGAAGTGTACCGGGCCTATTTATTCAGCGCCGAGGCCCACGAAGGCCAGAAGCGTCTTTCCGGCGAGCCTTATATCTGCCACCCGGTTGCGGTGGCGCGCATTCTCGGCGAGATGCGCATGGATTATCAGTGCCTGATGGCGGCAATCCTCCATGATGTCATCGAAGACACACCCACGGCCAAGGATCAGCTCGCCGAGGAATTCAGCGAGGAAATCGCCGAGCTGGTGGACGGCGTCAGCAAACTGGCCCGGATCGGCTCCCTGAGCCGCGCCGAAGCCCAGGCGGAAAGTTTCCGCAAGATGATGTTGGCCATGACCCGGGATATCCGGGTGATTCTCATCAAGCTGGCGGATCGCCTGCACAACATGCGCACCCTGGGCGTGATGCGCCCGGACAAGGCGCGCCGCATCTCCCGGGAAACCACCGAAATCTACGCGCCCATCGCCCAGCGCCTGGGTATCAACAGCCTGCGGGTGGAGCTGGAAGATCTGGGCATGGCGGCCTATCATCCCTGGCGCTACCGGGTGCTGACCGATCATCTGAGAAAACTGCGGGGGAATCGCAAGGAAGTCATCAACGGTATCGAAGAGGCCATACGCAACCGCCTGGATCAGGAGGATTTCAAGGGCGAAGTCAGTGGCCGTGAAAAGCACATCTACAGCATCTACAGGAAAATGCGCGACAAACATCGTTCTCTGGGTGAAGTGGCGGACGTATTTGCTTTCCGGATTCTGGTAGACAATGTGGACACCTGCTACCGGGTGCTGGGCGCCATGCACAGCCTGTTCAAGCCGGTGCCAGGGCGGTTCAAGGACTATATTGCCATCCCCAAGGCCAACGGCTATCAATCCCTGCACACCGTACTGGTCGGCCCTCATGGCCAGCATATCGAGGTGCAGATCCGCACCCATGAAATGCACAAGGTGGCGGAAGAAGGCATTGCCGCCCACTGGCACTACAAGACCGGGGATGAAAAATTCCCGCCAGCGGCGGCAGCGGAATGGGTGCGCAATCTGCTGGAAGTGCAGAAGGGATCAGGCACATCCACGGAGTTTCTGGAGCATGTAAAAGTCGATCTGTTTCCTGATGAAGTCTATGTGTTCACTCCCAAGGGGCAGATCAAGGTGCTGCCAAAAGGCGCCTCTGTGGTCGATTTTGCCTATGCCATTCACTCGGATGTGGGCAATCACTGCGTTGCCGCCAGGGTGGACAGGCATCTGGTTCCCTTGCGTTCGCGCCTGCGCAATGGCCAGGCCATCCAGATTCTGAGTAATGAAGATGCGCGCCCCAACCCCGCCTGGCTGGACTTCGTGGTCACCGGCAAGGCGCGTGCCGGTATTCGCGCCTTTCTAAAGCGCCTGGAAACGGATGAAGCCGCAGAACTGGGACAGCGGATGCTGGAACGGGAGCTGGAAAAATACCATGCCAGCCTTGCAGGCCTGCAGGAAAACAAAATGCAGTCGCTGCTGGAACAACTGAAGGTGAACAGCCTGCGCGAGTTGATGATTGATATAGGCCTGGGAAACCGCATGGTGAAGCTGGTTGCCGGCACCCTGCTGGCCGTGGATTCCCTGGACAAGGATGGCGAGGCGGGCGCTGATCTCACCATCCGCGGCACAGAGGGCATGGTGGTTAAGTTTGGCAAATGCTGCCATCCCATCCCTGGTGATCCCATTCTTGCGGTATTCAATCCCGGCAAAGGACTGGTTGTCCATCACCAATACTGCCCCAATGTGCTGGACGAGCGCAAATCCGATGCAAACTGGGTCGATGTGCGCTGGCAGGAAGACGTGCAGGGCGAGTTCCTGGCTGCATTGCATGTGGATGCAGACAACAAGCGGGGCATGCTGGCGACCATTGCTTCGGCGATTGCGGAAATGGGATCCAACATCGATGACATCCGCACCGAAGATCATGACGGCCAGACCTCGGGCCTGCATCTGCTTATTTCCGTATCGGACCGGAAGCACCTGGCGGCGATCATGCGGCGTATGCGCGCGATTCCCGAGGTGCTGCGCATCAGCAGGGATCTGGGAGCCTAGCCCGCATGTTTTACCAGAATCCAGACTTTTCCCGGGATCTTTCCGCCCAGATTGCCAGAATGCCTTGCAAGGCGATGAATGGCATCGACTGAAACATGCGGGCTCGATTTCTTTCAGCACCCTATGTCTTCCGTACTTCATAAGTCATTGAATGAGCCGGTATGGATGGATGTCCGTGCCCGGGGCGCCAAAGCGGTGCCGGAGCGGGTCTACGCCTGGCTGAAAGACCCTGCCTCCCTGACCCGCCGGGTTACCGATGCCTGTGATGGGCGGTTCAGGGTGCGGGTGCGATTCCAGGGCTGGGGCAAGGCGCTCAACAGCGAAACCCGCCTGCTGCAACTGGGACTGCGCGAAGCCTGCCTGATACGCGAGGTAGAGTTGCTGTGCAATGACCAGCCCCAGGTGTTTGCCCGCACCCTGATGCCGGTGAGCAGCCTCACCGGCGCTGCAAGACAGCTGGCGCAACTGCGTGACAAGCCCCTGGGAAAGGTGCTCTTCGCTGACGCTCATACCCGCCGTAAACAGGTGCAGATCGCCCGTTTCCTGCCTGGGCACAAATCCTTTCAATCTGCCGTGTCCCACCTTGGGGAAGTGCCGGAGGAATTGTGGGGGCGGCGCACCCTGTTTCTGTATGCAGGGAAGCCGATTCTGGTGAATGAGGTTTTTCTGCCGACACTGGTGGATCGGGTGCCTGGCCCTCACGGCATAGGCTGATTCCCCTTGCTCTCGAACCGGCGCAGTGCTGCTGTGTCATTGATATTGGCGAAGGCTTCCGGCTGATCGGAATAGTCTGCCAGAGCCAGCCGGTGCGCCCTGCACCAGCTGCGCAACTTTCGCTCCCCGCGCAGCAGATATGCCTGCAGGTCATGGCGCAGCGCAACAGGAATCAGGGCGAATGCCGGCTGCAGCTGCTTGCTGTCATGCACCACCGCCAGCTCTCCCTGCTGCTCCAGCAGCGCCGTTCCCAAGCGCTGGCCAAGATCCGCAGGCAGGCCGGGGGCATCGCAGGGTGCGCACAGCAGATACGGGCTGTGGATGGTGTTCAGCGCTGCAAGAATGCCCGCCAGAGGGCCTTGAAAATCATCCAGCTCGTCGCGGATCACCGGGTAGCCCAAGGCCTGGTAATCGTCCAGATTCCGGTTGGCGTTGATGATGAGCGCCCCCGCCTGGGGGGCGAGGGTGGTGATTACATGCTCGATCATGGTTCTGTCACCCAGCTCCACCAGACCCTTGTCCTGCCCCCCCATGCGTGAACCCCGGCCGCCGGCCAGTATCATGGCGGTAATTTGCTCAGAATCGATCATCATGCCTGGCAGTAGGAATAAATTGGGATTATTGTATCCTGAATGGTGCGGGCCGGTGTCTGCAATGAATATTCAGCTACGGCGGGAAACCAGGCATGGGCACAGTCGGAGAAACATCTTCCCAGCTGATCAGGCGATTGATGCAGCCTGAGGCGTTTGATCATTCAGTGGAAAACCTGCGCCTGGTGGAAACCCATATTTCCTGGGTGTTGCTGACGGGAAATTATGCCTACAAGATCAAAAAACCGCTCGATCTGGGTTTTCTGGATTTTTCCACCCTGGAAAAACGGCGCTTTTACTGTGAAGAAGAAATCCGTTTGAATCGTCGTCTCGCCGCAGATTACTATCTGGAGACCGTTCCCATAACCGGCAGCACCGAACAGCCGCGCTGGGGTGGTTCGGGCAAGGTGATGGAATATGCGGTAAAGATGCGCCAGTTTCCCCAGGATGCGCAATTGGATCGAATCCTCGACCGGGGGCCACTCCCGCCCCGGTATATGGACGCATTTGCAAATCTGATTGCAGATTTTCATGGGCAGATTGCCGTGGCCGATGTCTCCAGCAACTACGGAGATCCCGAGCAGGTGTATCACCCGGTTGCCGAGAACTTCACCCAGTTGGAAAAACTGCCCGCCACGAAGCTCCTGATGCCGCAACTGAAAGCACTCCGGCGCTGGAGCCGGGAAAGATTTTGTCGCCTGGAACCCCTGTTCAAGCAGCGCAAGGAACAGGGGTTTGTGCGTGAATGTCATGGCGACATGCATCTGCGCAACATGGCCTGGGTGAACCACCGGCCACTGGTATTCGACTGTATTGAATTCAACCCCGATTTACGCTGGATTGATGTGGTCAGTGAGATCGCCTTCCTGGTAATGGATTTGCTGCAACGCCGGGAGCCAGAACTGGCCTGGCGCTTTCTGAACGCCTACCTTGAAGTTGGCGGTGACTATGCGGGCATGCGCCTGCTGCCTTTCTATCTGACCTACAGAGCCATGGTGCGGGCAAAGGTTGCCGCCATCCGGGCGAGCCAGCCCGGTATTCCGGCGGAAGACCAGGCGCAGGCAGAGCAGGAGCTTGTAGAGTATCTGCAACTGGCCCAACAGTGCAGCCGCGACCCCCGGCCAATGCTGCTGATTACCCGGGGCTTGTCGGCCTCGGGAAAATCCACCCTCGCCAGCCAGCTGCTGGAAAAACTGGGCGCCATTCGCATCCGCTCCGACGTAGAGCGCAAGCGCCTGTTCGGCATGGATGCAAATAACCGCGCCGGATTTTCCTTCGGCAAGGGAATCTATAACAGCGCCGCCAGTGAAAAAACCTATGCCAGATTGCTGCAATTGGCAGACATGCTTCTGGAAGCCGGGTTTCCTGTCATTGTCGATGCTGCTTTCCTCAAGGCAGAGCAGCGCCGGCCATTTCAGATCCTGGCGGAAACCAGGCAGCTGCCATACATGATCCTCGAACTGCAAGCATCCAAAGACACCCTGCGCCAGCGCATACAGCATCGGACAAAAGGCGTATCCGATGCGGATCTGAGTATCCTCGAACAGCAGTTCCAGCTGTGGGAACAACTGGAGCCGGAAGAACAAGACAGCGCTGTCTATATTGACACCGAAAAGGAGCGCCAGCTCGAGCCGTTGCTGCGGCAGATTCGGGCAATGGCTTGATCATGGACTGGCTGGAAAAGCGCTCAGAATTGTTCAAGAAAAAAATTTATGATCTATCGGTACTTGACAGAAAAAACTGGTCGGAGTGAGAGGATTCGAACCTCCGGCCCCTGCCTCCCGAAGGCAGTGCTCTACCAGGCTGAGCTACACTCCGATTTGTGTCAGATCGAGCGCTGCACCGAAAAGTCGGCCAATGCGGCCAGGGCGCTGTTGAATGCGGAAGGGGGTAGTGCTTCCAGCGCTTTTTTGGCCAGCGCTGCCTCTTCCCCGGCACGGCGGGCAGTGTAAGCGATTGCGTCGGTGGATTCAATTGCCGCCATGACTTCACCGGCCATGTCGGCGCCGCCTTTTTCAATGGCGGTTCTCAGCAGTTTTTGCTGTTTCTTGTTGCCGGTTTCGATGGCGCGGATAAGGGGCAGGGTGGGCTTTCCTTCCGCCAGGTCATCCCCCAGGTTCTTGCCGATGTCTTCATCCGAGGAGCCGTAGTCCAGGGCATCGTCGATCATCTGGAAGGCCATGCCCAGGTGCAGGCCATAGTCGGCCAGTGCCTGTTCTTCGTATTCCGGCCGTTCCGCCACGATGGCGGCCAGTCTTGTGCCCGCTTCGAACAGGGTGGCGGTCTTGCGGGTGATGACTTCCAGGTATTGTTCTTCGGTAGTGTCGGGGTCGTTGCAGTTGAGCAATTGCAGCACTTCGCCTTCGGCGATACGGTTGGTGGCGTGGGAGAGTACATCCATGACTCGCAGGTTCTGGATCTCCACCATCATTTCGAAAGAGCGGGAATAGAGAAAATCGCCGACCAGGACGCTGGCGGCATTGCCCCACAGGTTGTTGACGGTTTCATTGCTGCGGCGCATGTCCGAGCCATCCACTACATCGTCATGCAGCAGGGTGGCGGTGTGGATGAATTCGATGATGGCCGCCAGATTCACATGGCTGCGACCCTGATAACCCACAGCCAGGGCCGAAAGCAGTACGATCATGGGGCGCAGGCGCTTTCCGCCGCTGTTTACAATATAGTGGCCGATCTGGTTGATGAGCACCACGTCAGACTGCAGCCGATCCATGATCAGCAGATCCGTGGCGCGCAGGTCGTCGGTGATAAGGTCGCGGATGGCAGAAAGATCCATGAAATGCGGGAGTTCGTCTATGCAACAGGAATGTTGATGCTATAGTGAAAAGGCGTCTCTGCCAAGAGCTTGTGTAAAACCTGTAATAGGGTTTGACCTTGGAGGATAATCTGGTTAAAATTCCGCGTCTTTCTGCTGGCTCTTTTGTTGGGCGAGTTTAATCATTATTTAGTTATTTACCGGAGACATGCAGACATGTATGCCGTAATCCAGACCGGGGGCAAGCAGTATCGCGTCAGCGAGGGCATGACCCTGAAGGTTGAAAAAATCAATGCCGAA
>JAJRUY010000109.1 GCA_024277555.1 Gammaproteobacteria bacterium
ACGATATTTCTTCACTCATCAATAGCTTGGGCTATTGATTCGATCAGAAATTCGCCTCTGAACAACAATCCCGGCACAATCATCGGACTTCCAGGTGAAACATCCGGGTTAAGGCTATCTCCAAAAATTGCCATTCCGGCGTATGCCGGAATCTATAAATGCTCGAATTACATGGGCTCTGGACTTCACCAGAGTGACAAAAACCGGGTTATTTGAGATTCCCTGCCGGTTTTGCTGGACGCTGGATGCAATGCGGGATGCAGGTGTCAAACAGCAGAGTCATCAATCTTGGCCTGGGATTTCTTGACTTTTTTTCTTATCCAGCGGACGCCAAGGATCAAAGCCCCGGCGACAATGGGAATCGAAATGCCAATTACCAGCTCCGGCTTGATGGGCATGCCGGCAGTTTTGGCGGCCTTTGCCAGATAACCGACCAGGCTGACCAGGTAGTAGGTAATGGCCGCAACCGACAGACCTTCCACCGTTTCCTGCAGGCGCAGCTGTAATTGGGCGCGCCTGTCCATGGATTCCAGCAGGGACTGATTCTGCCGCTCAAGGGTGATGTCCACGCGTGTGCGCAGCAACTGCCCCGTCTGGGAAATCCGTTTCGACAGGGTGTTCTGGCGCTTGTTGACTGACCTGCAGGTGTTCATTGCAGGTGTCAGGCGCCGATCCATGAACTCACGGAAGGTCTGCAGGCCCTGGATGCGCACTTCCCGCAGATCCTCGATGCGGTTATTGACCAGTTCGATGTAAGCTTGGGCTGCTTCCAGGCGGAAGTGGCTAGATGAGCGACTGTACTCTACTTCCGTGGCCAGTGTCGTCAATTTCTCCAGCAATACCGATGGGTCACCGTTTTTCGACATCTCCATGGTGATGTCCAACAGGCGCTGATCTCTTTCATTCAGTTCCGGCAGCATTTTGCGAGCCATGGGATAGGCCAGCAACGCCATCATGCGGTAGATTTCGATCTCAAACAGGCGTTGCAGCAAACGACCGGCCTGGCGGCTGCTGAAGATGCCGTGGTCAATCACCAGGAGCCGGCTGAAGCCGTCGGCGTGGATGCGGAAATCAGTCAGCGCACTGGCGACGCCACCAGCCACTTCTGACCCGATCAGGGTGTTGCCTTCGAACATGGGGCTGATGGCATCCAGGTCGATGGGTTGGCGCTCCTTGTTGTCCTTGTCCTTGCAGATCATGCCCGCATGGATGGCGGCGATTACCTGTCCCGGCAGGCTTTTCAGCCAGGCATCCGGCACACTGCGCAACGCTGTTTCGGCAAACGGATCGGCACAGTCGCCGGTGGTATAAAAGGTGTAGGTGCTGAATTCAGTATGCAGCTCCCAGCGCAACTGAAACGAACCGAAATCACCGTTGAAATGATCCGCTTCCGGTGGTGGGGGCGGAACGAGGTAGCGCTCGCAAAGCGCACCCAGTGCTTTGCGATCCTCTTGCTTCTGTTCGGCATTGAGCAGGATCGCAAGATGGCTGGCTCGTGCCGGAATATGGATCGACGCATAGGGTCGGGCATGCACTTCATTGGCAAGCTGGAAACGCTGCGGATGATTGGCGGGGATAGTCATTGTTTCTTTGCGTTCCTGTGCTATTGCATTGAGCAGTCGAAGTGGACAAGTTGTACGAATAGCACTATAAACGGCATTGCTGCGGATGGCAAAGCCAGGCACTAAACGCCGTGCCGGTCACCATTTTTCCCCTTATACCAGGACAGCTTCTCATGCAGTTGCACCACTTCTCCCACCATGATCAGGGTGGGTGGTTTGGGCTGCTCTCTTTCCACCAGTTCCAGAATATTGCTCAGATTGGCGGTGAATACCCGCTGCATATGGGTGGTTCCCTGTTGCACCAGAGCAATGGGCATGCTTTCTGGAACCCCGTGTGCAATCAATTTTTCCACGATTACCGGCAGTCCCATCAGTCCCATATAGAATACGATGGTCTGGTGGGGCTGGGCGAGCTGGTGCCAGTTGAGGTCCATGCTGCCGTCCTTGAGGTGGCCGGTAACGAAGGTGACGGATTGGGCGTAGTCCCGGTGGGTAAGGGGAATGCCAGAATAGGTAGCGCAACCGGAGGCCGCAGTAATGCCGGGAATCACCTGAAAGGGTACACCTTGTTCCGCCAGGGTGTCGATTTCCTCACCGCCGCGTCCGAAGATGAAGGGGTCGCCACCCTTGAGGCGCACCACCCGCTTGCCTTCCTTGGCCAGTTTTGCCAATAGCGCATTGATTTCTTCCTGGTGCATGGCGTGGCGATCACGTTCCTTGCCTACATAGATGCGTTCGGCATCGGGGCGCACCATCTCCAGCACGGCGGGAGCGACCAGGCGGTCATAGACCACCACATCTGCTTGCTGCATCAGGCGCAGGGCGCGGAAGGTCAGAAGATCCGGGTCGCCGGGGCCGCCGCCGACCAGGTACACTTCTCCCATGTTGCTGTCCGGCGTGAATTCTTCCAGTTCTTTTTCCAGTACCGCCTCGGCTTCCTCCATATGGCCGGAAAACACGCGCTCCGCCACGCTGCCCTGCAACACGCGATCCCAGAAGCGCCGCCTGTCGTCCGTAGTCTGAAAGGCGTCTTTTACGCGCTTACGATACCGGGCGGTAAGCTCTCCCAGGCGGCCATAACCGGCTGGGATCAAGGATTCCAGGCGCTCCCGTATCAGGCGTGCCAGAACAGGTGAAGCGCCGCCTGTAGAAACGGCAGCGATCACAGGCGAGCGGTCAATGATGGATGGCATGATGAAAGTGCCCGCATCCGGGTTGTCCACCACGTTTACCGGAATATTGTGCTGCCGGGCGATCTTGGCGATCTGCTGATTGGCGGTGGCATCATCGGTGGCTGCGATGATCAACGCATAGCCATCCAGCTGAACTTGTGAATGTCGCTTCGCCAGATGGGTGATTTCTCCATTTTGTGCCAGGGCCTGGAGTGACTCGCAAAGCCTGGGGCTAATCACCGTAATCTGCCCCTGAGCCGCCAGAAGCAGTTTGAGTTTGCGTGCTGCAACATCGCCGCCACCGACAACGGCACAGGGCCTGGATTTGATATTGAGGAAAACAGGAAGAAAATCCATTGCGTATAAACCAAAATATGAGGTGGTGGATCGGGAAGTCGTGAAAGTTTAGCATAAGCAATTGTTTCACATTGCAAAAACCACACTATCAGCCATGTTTATATCGTCCATTCATTGCTTATATGAGGATATTATAATATACTACGCACATTCAAGCTGCCATCGACCTGACCCGAGGTGGGAATGCAAATCAAAGAAATCGACTCATCCCAGCTGAAAAAACGGTTGGATGCAGGTGAGGATGTCGTGATACTGGATATCCGCAGTGATGCCGAAGTGCAACAGGGCGTGCTGCCAAACGCAGAGCATTTGGCTATGCACCTTATTCCACTGAAATTGCAGGATCTTCCCAAAGACAAGGATATTGTCCTGTATTGCCGTAGCGGAGCGCGTTCTTATCATGCCTGCTCCTTTCTTGCACAGCAGGGAGTGGACAACACCTACAACCTGCGTGGTGGCATTATCGACTGGGCTCGAAACGGCTATGAAATAACTGTCCTGTGATCCCATAATGTACCCATGGTGCTTGCCTTTTTCGTAAAGTTAGAATATAAGAAAGCACTGTTATTTGAACCCACAAACAACTGGAGAAACCCCATGGCTGATTTTGATGATGAACTCGATGCTAGTGGTCTGAACTGTCCCCTTCCAATTTTGCGAGCCAAAAAAGCACTGGCAGCTCTGGATTCTGGAAAAGTGCTGCACATCATTGCTACTGACCCGGGCTCGGTAAAGGACTTCGAAGCTTTTTCCAAGCAAACCGGCAACGAGCTGATGGAATCCAGGGAAGAAGGTGGCAAGTTCCATTTTTTGATCAAGAAGGCCTGATTGCCTGTTGATTTCTGATACTGCGTTTTGCGCAGGGGAGAAAACCAATGGAACAGAAAAAGCTGGCGATCATCGCCACCAAGGGGACCCTGGACTGGGGTTATCCACCGTTTATTCTTGGCTCTACAGCCGCTGCTCTTGGCTATGAGGTGGAGATCTTTTTCACCTTCTACGGACTGCAACTGCTGAAAAAGGACTTGGATCACC
>JAJRUY010000110.1 GCA_024277555.1 Gammaproteobacteria bacterium
AAATGAACCCTGATGATCTCAACCTGTTAAAAGCAGAAGTTCTCAAGGTGATGGGCACAGGTATCAGTATCGACTATAAATTTGTAGATGACATACCTCTTACCAAAACCGGAAAACACCGGGTAACCATTTCAAACATAGCAAGTTGACTGGTTTACACAGCTTCTTCAGGATACCCTGGCAACAATCACCCGTGCATTTCCATCCGCATCACTGACGATTTCCACGTTGTCATACTGAGGCATGTTGCTCATCTGTTTTTTCAATGCTGGCCCTTGCCCCAGCCCCACTTCAAACAGCAGGTATCCCCCGTTACAGATGAAATCGGGAGCTTCACTGATAAGCCGCCTCATCAGATTGACACCAAATACGCCACCATCAAAGGCCATTTGCGGCTCATGGCCGGCTATTTCGTCTGCCATGGCAGGGACTTTTGCCGAAGATATGTATGGGGGATTGCAGGTAATCATATCCACCTTGCCATCCAGCCCCAGAGCCAGAGCCAGAGCCAGAAAGGGATCAAGCAAGTCACCGAAATGTAACTGAATACGATCATCCAATCCGTGCAGTTCACAGTTCTGGTATGCAAGCGCCACGGCTTCTTCAGACAGATCTCCTGCATAAATCTGCGCGTGCTCAATCTCCATGGCAATAGCCACCGCCACATTTCCTGCGCCGGTACAGACATCAATCACATACGCTGGCCTGTTGGCATCATGCCCATGCAGTACATCTATGGCAGCCCCTGCCAGCAACTCTGTTTCCTTCCTTGGTATCAGGGCTTCCGGACCGGCGATCAGCTCCATCCCCATGAAGCATTGCCTTTTGGAAATATGCGCAAGGGGTACGCCCACCAGACGCTGTTGCACCCAGTCTTCCAGTTGTGCGCACTCGTCTTGGGCAAGCTCCTCTGGCTCATAGTCTCTCGCCAGCTCTGCAGATGCTGGTTTTCCTTTTGCCAGCGACCAAAGCGCTTTCAGGGTATTTTCCGGTGTTTCCTCTGGTTTATCCGGAAGAATGCTCAACCCCCTGGAAAGGCTCCGGAGCAAGACCTCGTACAATTCTTCTTTCATCAGGAAAGCCCCTTTTTGCTGATTTTTCCAGTATCGGTTTTTGGCAAGGAATCGACAAATTCAAAATACTTTGGAACCATAAAGTTCTCCAGCTTTTCCACACAGGCCTTGCGCACATCTTTTACTGTCAACTTCATGCCTGGTTCCGGCGCTACAAAGCATTTAATTGCCTCACCAAGTATTTCATCCTCTACACCAATAACTGCAACCTCTCGTACTCCCGCTACAGAAGCCACCACATTCTCTACTTCAACAGGGCTGACTTTCTCGCCCCGGGTCTTGATAATGTCATCACTTCTTCCCTGAAAGTACAGATCCCCGTCTTCATCCATCTTGAACCAGTCACCGGTACATAACAACTTTTCCCCTGGAAGAACCGAGTCCCGCAATGCCTTGCGGGTATGCTCTGGCGCATTCCAGTAGCCAAGCATGATGTGAGTCCCGCGAACATAGAGCATGCCTGTTTCCCCCGGTTTCGTACGCTCACCCTGCTCATTCAGGATAAAAACTTCCGTGCCGGGAATCGCCTTTCCTACAGAGGCAGGTTTGACATCAACAAGCTCCGGCTCCAGGTAGCAAGCCCGCTTGCATTCGGTGAGCCCATACATTTTGTAAATCAGCGCCTGGGGAAAGATTCTTTTCAGTACCGGAATCTGCTCGGCAGGCAGCGCGGCTGCCGTATTGGTTACCCGGGTAATACCTGGAAACGCAAAGGACTCTCGGCGATGCATTGAAATAAGCAGAGAAAAAATGGTAGGCACGCCAGGAAAGACCGTGACCTCATGCTCGCGGATACGCTGAAAAATGATTGCCGGATAGGTAAAGGAACGCTCCATCACCAGCGTCGCACCCAACTGCACACTCATCAGAAGCTGGTAGAGACCATAGTCAAATGCAAGAGGCAGCACCAGCAAAAGTCTATCCTCTGCCGAAAGGCGCAGATATTCGATCAGGCTCCCCAGAACAAAAGTCATGGAAAGATGCGTGTGCATTACCCCCTTGGGATCACCAGTACTTCCGGAGGTATAGATAAGTGCAGACAGGTCTTTTTGAATGCCGGCAGGACGCAAGGCACCGGCCGGTTTCCGGCTTGCTGTATCAAACGAGGTGGCATTCAAGTCTTTATGGCGGGAAATGTCTCCAGAGACAAGAACACATTTAAGGCTGGCAGCCTTGCCAATCGGTGGACTAAAAACACGGTGCAGGTGAACATCTGAAATCAGCGCGCTGGCACTGCAATCTTCCAGAATATAGGCGAGTTTATCCTGTTTGGTTTGTGGATTAACAATGACAAACACCGCACCAATGGCAAGTATTGCATATATGGATACGGCACATGCCAGGGTGTTGTCCATAAACACCACGCAACGGTCACCTCTTTTTACCCCCCGTTCCTGAAGATGCCCTGCGAGATTTCGAACCATTTCCTCGAATTCCGCATAGGATGTTGCATTTCCTTCAGCAATAATCGCCGCTTTCCCCGGATAAAGCTTTGCAGATTGAAACAAGCTTTCATGCAACAAGCGTTGCGGGCGCAGAATATCCATGTTTTCTTTCACTCAAAAAACCACCACTGATACGACAGCACACTACCCAGAAGTGTACCCAAAAAGCTCAACCTTCCTTTCGATGGATAAAGGCTACAATTTTGTCTACTGAATCAAGATTGTCGGGGATCATTTCCTCATCCTTGATTTTTATCTTGAACTCGTCTTCAATAAAAAAAATGATCTCCAGAATGCCGGTTGAATCCAGAATTCCCTGATCCAGAAAAGAATCATCATTTTTCAGTTCCGACTGGTCATCTGTAAACAAATAGTTCTCGAGAATAAACGCTCTTATTTTTTCTTCAGTAGACATTTTCTATTCCGCAATAAAAATGGATGAACACCAGCCTTCTATTCGAAGGCATCTGCAGAGTATCCTTGAATAAACATCTTATCAAGCAACATGGTAGACAATATGCCCACAAAGGCCATGTTGTCGGAAAAACCGATCACCCTGCCGCTGGCACTCTTGCGCAGCAGCTTGCCAACAGCAGCAGGGTTAAAGTACCCCGCTTTGCGCAGGGCCTCCTCCCCAAGCAGCTCCTTTACATAAGCTGCCGGCTCACCCTGGGAGAAAAACGACTGGCTGTCAGGAGCACGATACGGCTGTTTGCTGCGCCTGCGAATGCTCTCGGGAATCAATCCAGCCATGGATTTCTTCAGAATATACTTTTCATTCAGAACCTTGATCTTGTAGCGTGCCGGTATATTTGCTGCAAACTCTATGACCCGGTGATCCAGAAACGGAAACCTTCCCTCTACTGAATTTGCCATCGCCATCCTGTCGCCCTGTGAATTCAGCAGATAACCGGAAAGCAACGTGTGATTTTCGATATATTGATCCCGGTTGAGTGCTTCCCATTGTTCAATTTCCGGCGGCAATATCCGCCGAATGGAGTCATAGCTTGCGCTTCCCTGCAGCAGATCTTTCATCTCCCTGGAGAAAAATCTCCAGCTGCGCCGGGTGGTGCTCCAACGGGGAATATGTGCAAAATAAGGCTTATCGATATATTCCATGCCTTGCTGAAAAAACTGCTTGCCAAAATCCCCCCCCGCCGTGGGGGAATGCTTCAGATAAGGATAGAGTTTTTTCAGAATCAGTGGTCGCAACCTGGAATCCGGAAAGCGCTGGCAAAAGCGCCGGACTTTTGCTTCCTTGAAGATATCATAGCCACCAAACACCTCATCAGCACCTTCACCGGTCAATACGACCTTGTAGTTGCTTTCCCGCACATGCTGGGAAAGCAGCATCAATGGTGCAGGAGCCGTACGAAGAATTGTAGATTCCGCATGCCAGATCACTTGCGGAAACAAGCGGCTGATATCTTCCGCCTTGCAGGTAACGTGGGTATGCTCGGTTTCCAGATATTGAACCAGTTCCTGCTGAAAAACACTCTCGTCGAATTCATCGTCTTCAAAGCCGATGGAGAAGGTGCGCAGTGGCGTATCGGTAAAATTGTGAATGAGAGAAGTGATAACCGATGAATCCAGGCCGCCGCTGAGGTAGGCTCCAACCGGCACGTCGGAGCGCAAGCGCAGCTTCACCGAATCGATCATCAGTTCACGAAGTTCTTCGGCCCAGTCATCAACACTTCGATTATCCGGTATGCCGCCTACAGGAAAGGTCCAATCCCAATATTTTGAACAGTGCATCTCTCCCTGCTCCACAACCATCTGGTGTCCGGGCGGCAATGAATAAATGTCTTCAAACAGGCTGTTGGGCTCCAGGGTGGACCAGAAAGTAAACACCTCACCCAACGCAGTAGGGTTGAGGCTGCGGGCAACTGCTGGTTGGGTAAACAAGGATTTTACTTCTGAGGCAAAATACAGACGACCTGCTGCGATGGTGTAGAAAAGAGGTCGAATTCCGGCCCTGTCCCTGACCAGGAGCAGGCGTTGTGTACTGTTGTCCCACAGCGCGATGGCAAACTGCCCCACCATATGCTTGACGAATGCATCCCCATACTCTTCATACAGGTGAACAATCACCTCCGTATCCGAGCGGGTATAAAACCGGTGCCCAAGCTTCTGCAGCATCTGGCGCAGCTCGAGGAAATTAAAAATTTCCCCATTGAAAACCACCTGTACGCCCCCATCCTCATTGTGAATGGGCTGATCTCCGCCTTCCAGATCAATAATGCTCAACCTGGCATGCGCCAGCCCGATTCCGGGTCCGGAGAAGAAACCATAGCCATCCGGCCCCCGGTGTCGGACAGCCTGAATCATGCGCTCCAGCTCATCCCGCGACGGGGTTTCCCGGTGTTTCAAATTCAATATCCCGGATATGCCACACATAATTTATATATTGGGGAAAAACAAGAGTAGTGAAAATAAGAAAATTGCGGTCGCACAACGTATTCTTTTTCATCATAACACGGTTTTGCTCCTTTTCCGGATAGCTGCTTTTGACATTTCTGGAGTCGGAATTTTCAGTCGATTCCTACATAAACTAATATAGTTCTGAACACAGGAATCTGGCAATATAGTAAGGCCGTCAGCATTCAATTAGATGCTCCCAAGGAATCAGTTATGGGAACCTATAATAATTCTATTTTTATCACTCCGGTGAAGGCCGGAATCATGGAAATTCAGTGGCTTATGGATTCCGGCCTTCGCCAGAATGACGATTTTTCGAGATGCCCTTATGTAAAGAGGGCATCTTGATGGATAACGAAACAAGGGGTGCACAGCAGTGAACAACGATAGCCTGGAAAAACACATTCAGGCGGGCTTGAGCCTGAACCTGGAAAACGAAGCCCAAAGGATCAGTGCATTTATTCGCCAGGTTTTGCGTACCAAGCTGCACCGGCGGGGGTTGATCGTAGCAGTATCCGGGGGTATAGACAGCTCAGTATGCCTGGAACTGGCTGTACGCACCCTCGGAGCCGACAGGGTTTTTGGCCTCCTCCTCCCGGAAACCGATTCATCTTCCAGCAGCATGGAGCTGGGGCTGCAAATGGTAAAGCATGCCGGCGCTCCCTATAAGGTAAAGGACATTGCCCCAACGCTGGAAGCCATCGGTTGCTACGAGCAACGGGATGCCGCCATCCGCGAAGTTTTCCCGGAATATGACGGGAGCTGGAAAAACAAAATTGTCATTTCCGGTGGAACTGCCGGCGCCATCAACCACTTCCACCTGGTGGTAGAAACACCGGAAGGTGATTTGCTCAAAAAACGGCTGGCGCTCAAGCAGTATCTACAAATTGTTGCTGCCACCAACTTCAAGCAACGCATCAGAAAAAACCTTGAGTACTACCATGCCGACCGGCTGAACTATGCCGTCGTCGGCACACCAAACCGCCTTGAATATGATCAGGGATTTTTCGTCAAGAATGGTGACGGCGCTGCCGACATAAAGCCTATCGCACACCTGTACAAAACCCAGGTTTATGCCATGGCCAGACACCTGCACTTACCCGACAACATATGCAGCACTACACCAACTACCGATACCTACAGCCTGGATCAGGGTCAGGATGAATTCTATTTCGCCTTGCCCTACCAGCAAATGGATGCAGCGCTATGGTGCTACAACCATGAGATGCCGGAAACCCAAGTAGCGGAATATCTGCACATCACACTGGAGCAGGCGCAAGCGGTGTACAAAGACATAGAGGCCAAACGAAAAGCTACGGCCTATTTGCATACTCCACCTTGCATCCTGGAACATATTTTTTAACCCGGAACCGAGCATGCGTCTGAGCAATACCACCCACACCA
Organism: Gammaproteobacteria bacterium; assembly: GCA_024277555.1. Lineage (GTDB taxonomy): Bacteria > Pseudomonadota > Gammaproteobacteria > Chromatiales > Chromatiaceae > Thiolapillus. Next base: position 6,341 of record JAJRUY010000110.1, read on the forward strand.
ATATCATTCTTCCGTTAATTCTTCTTGAGGCACTTATATTTGGTGGCTCTGTATATTTGGCGGTTGCCTTGCGCTTCATAGGTGAAACCGAGTTCAAGGGCATCAATTCAGTTATGGCCAACGCTATCGCCTACGCATGCGTCATGCTGCCTTCCATGGCTGCCATGGGACTCTACCAGCTGCGATCACGGGAAGACCCTATTGGCATGTTTGCCCGGGTGCTGGCGGCATTTGCCCTCGGCGGTACTTTGTCCATTATTTTGTTCTACATTTTTCCCGGCCTGTATCTTGGACGAGGTGTATTCTTCCTGGCAATGCTGTTTTCCCTGCTGGCGGTTGGAACACTGCGCCCGCTGTTCTTTCAATTCCTAGACGAGCGAGCCCCTGGCCTGCGTTTGCTGATCCTGGGGGCAGGAGAAAGAGCCGCCAACATACCAGGCAAACTAAGACGCCGATCCGATCGCCGCGGCATTCAGATCGCGGGGTTTCTCCCAGTAGAAAATGAAAGTATCGTGATTGACAAATCAATGCTCATTTCGCGTTCCAATACATTATTGGAAACCGCAAAGGCTCAAGCCATTGATGAGATTGTTGTTGCACAGGATGAAAGACGCGCCAGCATTGACATGCAGGAGCTGCTGCAATGCAAACTCGCCGGCATCAATATTATTGATCTGCCGACACTTTTCGAACGCCAGGCGGGCAAGCTCAAACTGGATCTGCTAACACCCAGCTGGCTTATATTTTCTGAAGGCTTCCGCCTTGACCCCATCTCACAGACCATCAAACGCACATTCGACCTGACGATGAGCACAATTATATGCGTCCTGTCCTCGCCAATAATGCTCCTTGCAGCAATAGCAATCTGGACGGAAAGCGGCTTCAAAGGCCCTATATTATTCCGCCAGTCACGTGTCGGAGAGGGAGGCAGGCTGTTTAATGTTCTGAAATTTCGCAGTATGCGGACAGATGCAGAAGCCGATGGCAAAGCACGCTGGGCGCAAGAAAATGATGACCGTATTACGCGGGTCGGTCAGTTTATTCGCAAGACAAGAATTGATGAACTGCCCCAATGCTGGAATGTTATCAAGGGAGAAATGAGCTTCGTGGGACCACGCCCGGAGCGACCGGAGTTTGTGAAAACACTTACACAGAACATACCCTATTACGACATACGGCATACTGTAAAACCCGGCCTTACTGGCTGGGCGCAACTGAGCTACCCCTATGGTGCGAACGAAAAAGATGCTGCAGAAAAACTGAAGTTTGATTTGTATTATGTAAAGCACCAGTCCCTGCGCTTTGACATGATTATATTGCTCAGAACCGTGGAAATAGTCTTGTTCGGAAAAGGTGCGCGCTGAACGGAATCAATTCTTGCTTCTGGATTTTTCATCAACCATCAGGGGTCTCAGCACCGAACTATACCAGCCAACAACTTTCCCGTTCTGAAACTTAATGAAAGATGCGCCATAGTCCCAGCGGAGCCTGGATTTCATTACCGGAGCCCCCTGTATGGCCAGGACCTCTTCCATGCTCATCCCCACATAAATGCGCTTTCGCTCCTTTCCAGGCAGGGCTCCACTGATTTGCAAGGGGGTATCCTCAATATGCCAACCAACAACATACCCCTGCTCAAAGTCCACCCTGGATTTGCCGTAAAACCACGAATCGCCAGAGATGCGGGTGGGGTTGCCCTGCACCGCCAGTACCTGCTCCCGTGAATCCCCGTAGCGAAAGGTGGAATCAGCTTTGGCAGCCACCGAAACCGGCGAGAGAGCGCTTAAGGGCAAAAGCAGTTCTTCCTCATTTACCTCAACCTCACCTTTGCTGAATTGGCTCAGAAGAAAAGCAAACACCAGCACTATCAATCCGAGAGGAACACCAAGGACAAGCCATTTAGAAACAACCGCATTGAGTACCGGCCATTTTTTTGCCGCTCGGTATTCCTCTTCCCTGCTTTCCAGCCCGGAAGTGTTCTGAAACTGCCAGCTGGAATGGCTCGCAGCCTTCCCCAGGGGCAACCGACGATGAGATTTGTAATAATCTGAAAGCACTTGGTACGCATTGTTAAGCTCGCGCAATTGAATCCCTGCCTTTTCCCTGGCAACAGGATCTTGCTCAAACCGATCCGGGTGGCAACGCTGAACCAGACGTTTGTAGTTTTTTCGCAGATCTTCCCATGTAGCATTCGGGTTGAGTTGCAGAAGATCATAACAATGCTGGTAATTGACACTCATTTGTGAAAACCATCACGCAATTGTTTCCACTTCATTATCTGGTGTAACGCACCAGGAATACAACTCCTGCACTATCATATTCTGACGCTGATACTGAACTGTCTCTGCGCTCCCAGTTCATACCCAGGCTGTAAGTCAAATTGCGGGTTCCCAAATACTCTACCCCGGCATACACCAAGTAGGTGTCATCCGAGCGACCGTCTTCATATTCAGCCCAGCCTATCCTGCCAGAAAGCCTGCTACTCCATCCCCCGCCAAAGCTTCTGGTCCAGTGGATAGCAGCGCTGGCCAGGTCACGATCCAGCTCCCCGGCAGCTATGTAATCCTGCTTTTCATAACTGGCGAGCAGATGGACAGCAGAAACCGTCAAGTCATATCTAAAAGAAGCGTCAACTGCATTTACCTCATACACTCGCCCGGAAATCACGTTCGTACCAATACTTTCCGGCTCAACAGCAGCCGCGATGGACAAAGCCGAATCAGTCAACCCATGGCGAGCATTCACAATCAATGACGAGCTGCTGGAAATAATATGATTCCATTCCACCAGCCCGTGCCAACCACTTTCGCTATCCGACTTATCAAAGTCTATATTGATAAGACCAGCTTCAATACGCAAGGAAGAAGGCCCGTTACGCCTCTCCCAGCCGGCAAATATACTGCTACGTCTATAATCTTCTACACCAGCGACTCGCTCCTGGTCGAAATCCACATCGTAAAAGGTGGCGCTCAGGGAAATATCGGTTGCATTCGCACTTCCGTAGATCCAGCTCCCTCCCAAAAACCATCGATCAGAGTTAAAGGTATCTATCTCCTCCGCCCAGGAATTCATATACCGCATGTCGGCCTGCACCCGGTTTGCCAGATCAAACTGGTAGCGCAAGCTGGGGCCGGTAGAGAAAACATTGGTTTGCTGCAGATTTGCCGGAACATTCGGCGCTCTGGAATTGATTGGCTCACTTGTCAGCAAATCCGTAACCACCCAGAACAGCCGCTCACGAACCAGCGCCCAGCGTAAATCACCATCTAGATAGAGGCGGGTTTCATCATCAAACACATCGCTTGGATAGTGGACATACGCAACGCTGCCATCAATGTTTGCATCGAGGCGGGTGCCACGTTCTTCATAGCCAACTCCGGCAGAAAGCGTATGGTAGACCCCGGAAGTACCTCCTTCATTGATGCGCTCTATATTGTCCGAGTAATCCAGTTGATAGGATCCAAAATATCCCCAGGTTCCGGCACTTGCAGGAGCGACAAACAAGGAAAAACAGGAGCTAAAAACACCGGCCAATACCAGTCGCATACTCATGACACTCCCTCTGTAAAAATCACGCCAGCCAACTTCTCATCACCAAATTCTGCTGCTATCTGCGCAATTTGATTCAGCGTCGTTTTCCCGTACCCCACACAGAGTACGACCATATCACACAAATCTGCCAATACCATGGCATCGGGAGATTCTGATATGGACGGCGCATCGACAAAAATAAATCTGTCAGGATAACGGTTTCTCACCTCTGCAAAAAAAGCTTCCATATGTGCAGAGGCAACATATTCCTGGGATGCTTCCCGCCTTTTTCCTACCGGCACCACGGAGACACGTTTTATGCCCGTAGGGTAAATGATATCGTCCACAGACCAGCCTTCCGGATCCAGCGTATCCGGGTTTTCAATGTAGTCGGTAAGGCCAAGCAATTCCCTGGCACCACCAACACCAAA
>JAJRUY010000111.1 GCA_024277555.1 Gammaproteobacteria bacterium
CTGCTGCTGGTCTGCGGCTTCGCCTTCGACCCCCACGTCTCCGAGGAAGCCAAACGCTACGGACGCCTGGAAGTGCTGCCCGTGCGCATGAACCCCGACCTGGCGATGGGCGAAGCCCTGCTGAAGAAGACCGGCTCCGGCAACCTGTTCATGATCTTCGGCGAACCGGACATCGAAATCCGGCAACTGGAGGATGGCCGGCTGGAGGTAGAACTGCGCGGCCTGGACATCTACGACCCGACCACCGGCGAAATCCGCCCCAGTTCGGTGGACGACATCGCCTGCTGGTTCATCGACACGAACTACAACGAAGAGAGTTTCTTCGTCCGTCACGCCTACTTCAGCGGCATGGACAAGCCCTACGAGAAACTGAAACGCGCCTTGAAAGCCGAAATTAACGAAGAAGCCTGGGCGAGTTTATACCGCACCGTCAGCCGCCCCTTCCCGAAGCCGGAGACGGGGAAGATCGCAGTCAAGGTGATCAACCACTACGGGGATGAGGTGTTGAAGGTTTACGAGGTGCTATAAGAATTTAGGAGGGGATGGGAACATGACTGCCATTGTATCTGCGCAGGGAACGACCAGTCTGGTCATGGTAATGAACCTGTCGAGATTTGTCAGGCCTGAAGATCGCGAAGCGTTTGAAGCACTGCGCGGAACGGAAGCCTTCCATCAAGTTATTCATGACCAGTGGATTCCCTCGCTTGGGCGCGACAGGCGTTTTTCGCTTTTACTGGAAGAAGCTCGCGGAGAAGAAAGCTCGCGGATGTCCGCTGCCGAAGTGGGATTTGCCAGCGGGGTCTTTCGCCAGTTTTTGCTGGAGAACTATACATTTCCAGTTTACCGGGTGAACAAGATTGCATGGAAATTTCCTCCTTCACTGGAGAGCAATTATCAGTTCAGGCACATTTTTCTGCCCGTCTGGAAACAATGGGATATCTACATCCGGCCTTCTGTCATGGGTGTTCTGGTGATCCGTCTCAGACGCAAATATGAAAAAGCAACCATGCTGGAGCAGATGACAGCCGATGTGGTTCGCCTGCAGGCACCTTTTGATATCCCCAGCGCTTTACAGTGGCTGGAACAGCTAAAAGGAAAGCTCGCGGATGATGCGATCACCTTCCAGCAGAAGCAAGAATCAGTACAGGAATTGTTGCGCTGGTTAGGCAGTGATTTAGATGATGAAGATGGAAACATTGAGTATTCACCTGCTCAGTGGCAAATGGCGATGGAGATTTCCCGGGCGTTTGTGAACGCTGTTGGGCCGGAACTGGAAGGTGAGGGATATAAGGTTCGTTTGTACGACCCGCCGCAGCGTTTGTCCCATCCTTTACATGATTCGTATGTGATTTACCGACTGGATGCGCTGTACGCCAGCCCGCATGTATTGCCTTCCTATCGCAGTAAGACAGAACAAGTAGAAAGGACCAGCACTGATCGGCGTTCAGAAAATATGTCAAGAAAACGCCTTGTGCGGGTTCGGATGGACGATTTGCTCGAGTCTTTGACCGTCCGCCAGCGCTTGCTCAATATGCTGGAAGGAGCATTGTTGCGAAGCGCATCCAGACACCTGAATCCTTTGCAGAAAGATACTGGCAGTAGACGTTTCTTCCCTTACCTCCGGCGTGACCTGCTGGATACTTTGCAGGAACGCAACCTAGCCAGCTGGTATGATGAGTTGTGTGTGATGAATTCGCGGGCGACGTTGATCATTCCCTCCGCAACGGCTTGTAAATGTGACCTTTTTATTTCCACACTACCTGTCAGCGTCACCACAAGTCAGGTGAAATATCTCTGGTACTGGGAAGCAATTGAGCGGATGATTGAATTTGTCGCCGAGATCCGCGTGCTGGCGCAACTGGTTGAGCACGCCAGTAGCCGCCTGTTGCAATACTGTGTAAAAGTGTTACATCGCAAGCGCCGCGGCATTATGGGACAGAACACCGCCAGTATGTTTCGGGAGTTTAACCATGTCATCGCCCAGACTGCCAACCTGAGCCGGTTGCTCGCTATCACACAGACCTTGAACAATCCGGCCACATGGAGCCGGGCGGAGTTCGCGCTATCAAAAGCGACACACCTGTTACAAGAGTGCTCGGTCCCTCTGGCATTGCAGCACGCAGCGGAAAACATCTCAAATCTGAATGCTCTGGTGGAGCATCTGGATGAACTGTTTCTGGCGGACACATCCTTACATCGTGACAGAATCAACTTTCTTGCATCATTGATTTTCACTGGTTTCTCTCTGGTGCTCACGGTATTAATGCTGCCCTCTTTCTGGGCAGACATTCATCAACTGGATGAATCGCTGTTCCCAGGCTCAATTCTGGCTGGATACCTTGCTCAGATCAACGAGGCCGGGAGCTGGCTGGCTGTGATTCTGGTGGTATTATCCGCCGGGTTGTTCAGCTTTTCAAGCGTCCTGCTGCTTAGAAATTTACGCGGTGTCCGAAAAAAATTGAAAACAGGAACCAATGATGCCACGCGCCATTGACCTGTTCTGCGGCATCGGTGGCAACTCCTGGGGAGCGCGGGAGCCGGGTTGAGGCGATGTCAAATTCTAAGCCCAGGCCGCCCGCGCCATCTCTCCGTTCATTCTGGGGTGTGGTCATCAGCCCGGGCCCGATGACGGATCTGTTGCCATCTTTCTGGCCACCAGGGGGGTGCTGGTAACCCAGTTCAGCTTGGAAGATGTCGAACGCCTGGGGTTGGTCAAAATCGACCTGCTGGGGACGCGCGGCCTGACCGTGTTGGGAAACGTGGCCGGGAAAATCCATTCCTGGCAGCGACGTGAGTACCCCAGCCGATTGGCTGTGTTGGACGCCATCCCGGAAGATGATCCCCAAACTGCCGAACTGATCCGCGCCGCCGAGGTCATCGGCTGCTTTGCCATTGAAAGCCCGGGCATGCGGGCCACCTTGCGGGAGATCGATGCCCATAGCGTGGACGATATCATGATCGCCCTGGCGCTCTACCGCCCCGGCCCGTTGACCGGCGGGTTGAAAGACGCCTTTGTGCGCCGTCATCTGGGGCAGGAAGCGATCCATCACATCCACCCCGCCCTGACGCCCCTGCTGGAAGATACCTGCGGCGTGATCCTCTACCAGGAACAGGTGCTGCGCATCGCCAGCGAACTGGCCGGACTGAGCCTGGCAGAGGCGGATTTGCTGCGCCGGGCGATGAGCCGCTTTGACCCCGGCGAACGCATGAAGAGGCTCAAAGCGCGTTTCATCGCCGGGGCGCAGGAGAAAAGCGGGGTCCCGCCTGAAACCGGCGGGCAAATCTGGGAGCTGATGGCCGCCTTCGCCGGGTACGGCTTCCCCAAGGCGCACGCTGCCTCGTATGCGCTGGTGGCCTGGCGTTCGGCGTGGTGCAAAGCTCACTCCACCCCATTCGCGTGCTACCATTTGTGTTTGTCTAAATACGGATGGTATGCTATCATGTATCTATGAAAATCAAGCGCGCCTTGCTCCCTCAAATTCAGGAATACCTGCTGCCTGGCAAAGTCGTGGTGCTGTACGGCCCGCGTCAGGTCGGCAAGACCACC
>JAJRUY010000112.1 GCA_024277555.1 Gammaproteobacteria bacterium
ATATGGCGGAGAGGCAGGGATTCGAACCCTGGGTGGGCTACAAACCCACGCCGGTTTTCAAGACCGGTGCATTCAACCGCTCTGCCACCTCTCCGAAGGTGCAAAAGGATACCGTATTTTTCGGTAAAAACAAGGGCGATTTTGTACCCAAGATCCACAATCAATCGCGGATCTTGGGTTGTACCTTTTCACAACAGACCGGTTCGTTCGGGAATAGGATAAAATTGAAACTGAGTATTCTATTGCTACGGCAGGCCTTCATGCAGCTCAAGTTTCCCCACCCCCTTTCCCCTCGGGATTTTCTACATCAGTACTGGCAGAAAAATCCCCTGTTGATGCGAAATGCCATACAGGGATATGACTTCAATCTTTCACCACAGGAGCTGGCAGGTCTTGCATGCGAAGATGATGTGGAATCCCGCATGGTGCTGCAGCATGGCAAGACCACCTGGGAGCTGCGCCACGGGCCGTTCGATGAAGCAGGATTCGCCCAACTTCCGGAAACAAACTGGACCCTGCTGGTTCAGGATGCGGACAAGTACATTCCCCGTATCGCTGCTCTGATGCAGTTGTTCCATTTTATTCCCAGCTGGCGCTTTGATGACATCATGATCAGTTATGCGGTTTGCGGCGGATCAGTAGGCCCACACACGGACACTTATGATGTCTTCCTCATACAGGCGCAGGGAAAACGCCGTTGGCAGATTGGCAATAAGGCTTCGTCAGATATCCTGCTGCCAGATCTTCCTGTGCGTATTCTGGCAGAGTATGAACCTGAAGATGAATGGGTGCTGGAGCCTGGCGATGTGCTGTATCTGCCTCCCGGCATAGCCCATTGGGGAATTGCAGAGGATGATGCCTGTATGACCTGGTCGGTGGGATTGCGCGCCCCTTCTACGGCGGAAATGCTCGGCAGCTTTACCCAGTATCTCCTCGAGCATGTCCCCGAAGAGCAGCATTTTCATGACCCCGCCCTGACGCCACAAGAAAGCCCCGCAGAAATCCAGTTTTCTGCCTTTGCCCGGATTGAGACACAGCTGGGCGCCTGGCTAAATGATGCAGACATACAGCAACGCTGGTTTGGCTGCTTTTCTACTGAGATCAAGGAGCATTTGTTCATCGATCCACCAGAACAGCAATTGCTCCCGGAGCAGCTGTTGCACAAGCTGCAACACGCCCGCCTGCAACGCCATCCTTTCAGCCGTTATGCCTGGGCGGTCCGCCCATCGGGAGACTTGTACCTGTTTGTTTGCGGGGAGGTGTTCGAAGTACCAGCAGAGTGCCGGATAGCAGTAATGCGCCTGTGTGACAACACCCGCTTCGAATCTGAATTGTTGAACGCCTGCAGGAATAACGAGCAATTTCTGCACACCATTATGGAACTACTGGATCAGAACTGGCTGGAGTTTCACCATGACTGAAACCACATATTCAATCCGCCTGGCACATTGGCCACAGGACAGGGAGGCATTGCGTTTGGTGCGGGAGAAGGTTTTTGTAGAAGAGCAACATGTCCCCATGGAGCTGGAATGGGATGGTCTGGATTCTGAATGCCTGCACCTCATTGCGGAAGATGCCGATGGCAACCCCATTGGCACTGGGCGCTTGTTGCCAGACGGGCATATCGGGCGCATGGCTGTGCTCAAGGAATGGCGTGGCAGGCGTGTAGGCACCAACCTGCTGCAGGGGTTGATGGAAGAAGGTCGGAAACGTAATTTTTCCACCCTGATGCTGGCTGCTCAATTACAGGCCATCTCCTTCTATGAAAAAGCAGGATTCTGTGCAGAAGGGGGAATATTTGATGATGCTGGCATTCCCCACCGCAACATGGTTTGGCGTGATAATTGAAGAAGGCTACTTTCGCCAGCGTTGTTGCAGATCTTCACGATGTTGCCCCAGCCATTGCAGGCCCACCACGATGCTGGTGGAGTTGGCGCGCAGAAACAGCTGCCCGAAAGCCTCTTCAAACGGCATCACATCCACCCGGATATCCTCTCCTTCCTCATCCAGGCCATGGATACCATCCGCCTTGCTGCTGTCCACACGGCCACAGTACAGTGAAATCTGCTCACCACACCATCCGGGGGTAGTGAAAAACCGGCCGATAAATTCCATATCCAGCAATTTGCAGCCAGTCTCTTCCAGGGTTTCCCTGTGGGCTACCATCTCGGTGGACTCACCCTCTTCGCAGTATCCACCCACAGTTTCCAGCAGCCAGGGATCATCCGTATGCCCCACGGCGCCAATACGAAACTGCTCAATAAGCACTACCGCGTCTGCCCGGGGATCATAGAGCAAAACAGATACGGCATGCTTGCCTTCCACCCGCTCCCGCTGTATCTCGGGACACCAGCCACCAGCAAAGCATTCATGTTGCAGGCGATAGCGTTTGAGCTTGAGGAAGCCCGTGTAGGCGTCCTCCATGGAAAGTATCTGGAAGCATTTTTTCATGAGCAGGATTATGCCTGAAGCAGTGCTGGCAGGACACATCCCTGTTTTCTGCTGTCTTCAGCCAACACAAAAAAGCCCGCTCGGAGACGGGCTCTATGAGTACGGCCTGGTGGCGGGTTACTCGTCCAGGGACTGATAGTAGCCCATAAGAATCTGCGCCACTTCAGGGCGGGAGAACTCGGGAGGAGGCGCTTCGCCATTGCCCAACATCTCGCGTACCCTGGTGCCGGACAGCAGTACAAAGTCTTCCTTGGTGTGGCCGGGAGGGGCATCGCGCATCATGATGACCTTGTTCAGTTTGGTGGAATAGGCAGTATGATCAGCCTTGTAGATTTCGATCTCCATGGCACCTTCCGGCACTTCTTCATCGAATATGGTCTGGGCATCAAAATCACCATAGTAGTCACCAACACCTGCATGATCACGACCCACGATAAAATGCGTGGCGCCCATATTCTGGCGGAAATAGGCATGCAGTACGGCTTCACGAGGGCCGGCGTAGAGCATGTCAAAACCATAGCCGGTGATCATCACCGTATTGGGCGGGAAGTACAGTTCGGCCATTTTGCGGATAG
>JAJRUY010000113.1 GCA_024277555.1 Gammaproteobacteria bacterium
GAAAACCCCAAAAAAACCCCATTGTCTACCCAACATCTACCCATATTAACCCGGATGTTTCACCTGGAAGTCCGATGATTGTGCCGGGATTGTTGTTCAGAGGCGAATTTCTGATCGAATCAATAGCCCAAGCTATTGAGGAGTGAAGAAATATCGTCTCTGGGCAATAAGATCGGTGCAAGGGCGGACTTAACAAATACCCGGTAACATATTGCGCTTTGCTAATATAGATGTAATGGTTAATAAAAACAGCATCTTATGTTGTTATTTCAGTGTCTTGGTGAAATATCCGGGTTAGCCCACATTTCTCACCGGGGCTCGGGAATTCCGGTCGATCGGGCAAAATACACCACCAGATCGGGCACAAACCCGAACAGGACGGGGTGAAGATGTTGGCAATTGTCTGATTATTGGTAACAGACTGAATCATCGATCTTTTACCACAACGGGCTTCCGGCTCGGTGAGAAATGCGGGTTAGATATAGTAATCCAACAGCTGCTCTGTGGAGTTTTTTGGCGTTTCCTTGATGCCATCCGGCACTGGTTCCGACTGGCCGGCGGCAGTAGCAACTGCAGCTTGTCCGGCATGATGCTGTTGGGAAGATTGCCGCCCCTGCTGCTCTGCGGTGCTTTGGTTAGCGACATTGACATCACCAAGATTTATACCGCTGGTGTTGAACATTTCCCGCAAACGGGGAATTGCCCCCTCCACAGCCTCACGAACCACTGCATGGTGGCTGGAAAATACAATATTGGCAGTATCGGCTTCCAGGGAGATGTGTACATTCAATGCCCCCAGATTTGCCGGGTTAAGTCTGATTTCCAGTGTTTGCAACTGGTTTTGTCCAGCCTGCAGCACTTGCCTGGCCATACTCTGCTCCCAGGCAGCATGGCCAACAGGTACTGAAATACCCTGCAACCCCGGTGCCGGCAATGATGTTGCGGTACTTGCTGGGGCTGGCGAGAAAGAGTTGCCAGTGAGATTCAAGGACGGCTGCACAGGGGAGGTGGCGATATGATTGTCCGGGCGCGCAGCGGGCAGTTGCTCGATTGAAGCGGGTACTCCGCCAGCAGGCATGGACTGGAGCGGCTGCCGCTGCACTTCCATCAAATTTTGAAAATATGCAGTGGAAATCACCTTGCTTCCGTGAATGCCGATCTGCTTTTCTGCTTTTGGCTCCAAAGGTTGCCGGTTCTTGAAGTTTTGTGGAGCTGCCAATGGCTGGCGCGGTAATTCCGAAGCCACTGTAGTGTGATTTTCAGCCATTGCGGGTGCCAATACGGCAGCAGATATACCCCCAGGCTTGATTGCCGCAGGCTGTAAGCGGGGAGTATTTTCCACTTCAACCGGATTCTGGCGTGCCAATTCTGGAGCTGCAACAATGCTGTGATTTTGTACTGGCAATGCGGCAGATCCCTTACCGGAAGCATCTTTTGGCGCTCCCTCCACACTACTCATCATGGGCTGAGGGGTGGTAGTTTTCAGAAGATCAGGAACACGCTGGCCTGCCAGTTCTAAAGCAGTGCTGTTTCGATGTGCAACTGATGTTGCCGGAAAGGGGGATTCCGTAATGCCATCTGCCTTGATCGCCACAGGCCGTGGATCAGTAGCCAACGAAAGATCCAATGCATTCTGGCGCTGCAATCCAGAGCTGGACGCATAGTTGTCATTCCTGACCGGGGATGGCTGCCTGGCAAGAATATTTCCTTCTGCGGGAGTATGTTTTACTGGCTGCGACTCATCCATTGGCTTCACATCCGGCGCCATTTGAGCATTCAACATGCTGGTTGTTGCCGTGTTGGTGGTGATCGCTACAGGTCTTGTCAATAGCTCCTTGCCTGGAAAGTCGCTGCTGAAAGATATTGGTAGTTCCTGCACTGGATAATCAGACTCACCGGGAGGGGGTTGCATGGGAAAGTAAGGCGCCGATACGGCAGGCATGGTATTTGTGTTCTGCGGAAACCGCATATGACCATTCACCGGAGCCGGCACACCCCTTCCCAGTATATTTGGATCGTTTTCTGAATTTCCAATTCTGGGTGCAACCATTTCCACCGGCAGATCAGGATCTGGCGTATCTGGCGTATCTGGCGTATCTGGCGTATCTGGCGTATCTGGCGTATCTGGCATATCTGGCATATCTGGCATATCTGGCATATCTGGCATATCTGGCATATCTGGCATATCTGGCATATCTGGCATATCTGGCATATCTGGCGTATCTGGCGTATCTGGCATATCTGGCGTATCTGGCGTATCCGGCAACAGATTGCCACCTGCCGGCAATTCAGAATCCTCAGCCAGCATGGTTGGTGGTTCTTTGATGGCAGCAGAAATCACCTGCTGAAATGTTACCGAGAAGCCCGGATTCTGACCGTTCTCACCAGGTTTTCCCTGATTGACCAAGGAATTAAGACTGCCAGGCACTCCTGCGGCTTGGTGCAGTTCAGTATCGGACACCGACGGCAATCTCAGGTTGAGAAACAGGTTTTGCATTCCTTACTCCGGCACAATTGATGGTCTTTGCCAAAGACTCAAGCAACATCGGTGCCAATTTCCGACATCCCGCTTGCCGGCAGATGGCATGAAATATGCTTCTACTGGTATTGGATGAGTAACAAACTCAAAATTTTGTCACTTTGTAATAATGGAACCTCTGATCAAGTCGTAATCCCGGCGCACGACTCCAGATGGAGGAGGTGCGAGCCCATCCATGGGCTCGTGCGCTGGAATGCCGGTTTTTCGAGATGGACTTAAGGGCACCTCGAAAAATCGTCATTCCGGCGGAAGCCAGAATCCATAACTTGCTGATTTATATAGACCCCGGCTTTCGCCGGGGTGACGAAAAACGAATTATTCGAGGTTCCCTTAAGTAAGTTCCAGTTCTGGCCGATAACACCGATTGGAAGCCGACTGAATTTAATCATTGGAAAAGATATTGTGAAAAAAACAACGATTGCCCGCAGTAGCTATCGCCACTCCATACCGGGGTTGGCAATACCTCTGCTACTGTTACCGGCGTCTCCAATCCGGGCTCACGGATTGGCTGAAGGTTGTATTGACATGCTGCTGGCGGATGATTTGCTTTCAATGGAAGCGGCCTGGTTTTCAGGAACAAGCAACATCTCGATGAGGGGAAAGCCGTTGCCAGTGTTCGTGCGGGATAATCATCACCTTGAATTTGCAGGCGAGAACCTGATCTCGCCCACGGAAGTTGAGGGTTCAATTTGTGGTGGAATTCGTTGGGATTTCTGATTGAAAACTCCTTTGCCAGATGGGCTCAGGTAAAACAGCTCAGTTGCCTCCTGCTGGTGCTGCTCGCCACGTCGCTGCATGCCAATGCCATGGAGCCAGCGCCACCAGAGTACAAGCTCAACGCAGCATTGCTGTATAAATTGAGTCGCTTTATCGACTGGCCGCCCACCACCGGAAAAACACAGCCAGAAAGTTTTAATATCTGCCTTCTTGGCAGAGATAATTTTGGCAGGAGCCTTGATGTTCTCGAGGAACGTAAGGTAAACGGTATACCCATTGCTGTTCATCGTCATGCCCATTCAACCGGGATTGACAGCAACAACTGCCAGATGCTGTTTATCAGTGATTCAAAGCAACCGCTTATGGCATCGATTCTTCGCTCATTTGAAAATCAGCCGATTCTTACTGTCAGCAATACCAGCAACTTTGCAAAGAATGGCGGCATGATTCAGCTTGTCCCAGGGCAAAAACATATCGATTTCAAGATAAACGCTTATGCCGCCCTAACCGCAGGCCTGAAAATTGCTGCCCCGCTACTGGAGCTGGCAATTGTCGTCATTACAAGCAAAAACAGGGATACTCCATGAATACCAAGGACCTGATTATCGCCCACAAGCTTCGGCGAATGATTCTTCTGACTTGTGGTATCGCACTGCTGGTTGCGTCAAATGCCTTTCTGGCCCTGGAATTCATCAGCTACCGGCAAAATCTGGTGGAAAAATCCGAGGTGCTGGCCGATTTCATCGCTACCAATTCCTCTGCTGCCCTGAGTTTTGATGACAACAAAATCGCCAGCCAGTTACTCGAATCCCTGCATTCGGAAACCTCTGTAGAAACAGCTACCTTGTATCTCCCCGATGGGACTGTATTTGCGCATTACCACCGAACCGAGCCTGTCGCACTTGCCATTGACAAGGGAAGTCAGGCATGGCTGGCTCACCTGCTCCAGGAAAAAGCCACCACCACAGAGCACCGTATCGAATTCGAGCATGTCGATACTTTCAAGCCCATCTTCCTGAAGGGAGATCATCTTGGATACATGCACATTCAATTTGATCTGAGCCCGTTGTATGAGCGTATCAGGGAATACCTGCTCATCATCTCCATTCTCTGGCTGCTGATCATGGGTGGTGTATATCTTCTTGCTAACCGGCTTCACCAGCGTATATCAAGACCGATTCGAGATCTGGTGGAAGGTATGCAGCAGGTTTCAGACAATCAGGATTTCCGGCTGCGCCTGAAAGCCGGAGACAATGACGAAATCGGCACCATCATCAACAATTTCAATTACATGCTGGGACAGCTGGACGAACGGGAAAGCAAGCTCGCTTCCTACCAGGAAGAGCTGCAACAGAAGGTGGATGAGCGCACCCGGGATTTACGCGAAGCCAAGGAAGCAGCAGAGAGCGCCAGGGAGATTGCGGAAGCCGCCAGCCGCGCCAAGAGCGAGTTCCTTGCCACCATGAGCCATGAAATCCGCACCCCGATGAATGGTGTTATGGGGATGACAGAGCTGCTGCTGGACAGTGGCCTGGATATACATACGCGCCGCCTTGCAGATATTGCACATCGATCGGCGGAAAGCCTGATGGGGGTTATCAATGACATTCTCGATTTCTCCAAGATAGAGGCAGACAAACTTCAGCTCAGCAACGAAGATTTTGATTTACGCAACATGCTGGAAGACACTCTGGAACTGATGGCTGGACAGGCCCACCGCAAAGGCCTGGAACTGGTGCCCAATCTGCCACCGGATCTGCCCGCCAGAGTTAGCGGTGATGCCGTACGGCTGCGTCAGATACTGATTAACCTGCTGGGCAACGCAATTAAATTTACCGAGCGTGGTGAGGTGAGGCTTTGGGTCAGGGCAACAAGACAGGAAGGCGGCAAGCAACAGGTCTCATTTGAAGTCTCTGATACCGGTCCCGGCATTGACCCGAAGCAACAGGAGAAAATTTTTGATGCTTTCAGCCAGGCCGATGGTTCTACCACCAGGCGCCATGGAGGTACCGGGCTTGGCCTGGCAATCGCCAAGCGCCTGGTAACCCTGATGGGAGGGAATCTGGAGCTTGAAAGTACCCCAGGAGAAGGTGCCAATTTCCGGTTTAGCATCAATCTTGCCAACGCCGAGGCGAAGAAACCACTGCCTGTGCAAACTGATATTCTGCACGGCACACGGGTTCTGATTGTAGATGACCATCCGGTAAACCGGGAGATTCTGCGCAACCAGGTAATTGCATGGGGTATGCGGGAAGGCTGTGTAACTTCGGGCAAAGAGGCGTTGGAGCGGCTGCACCGGGCCGCATTGGCAAATGACCCCTACCAGGTCGTGCTGCTGGACTGGCATGTTCCAGGAATGGATGGGCTGGAGCTGGCCCTGCATATTCAACAGGATGAGGCCATTCCCACCCCATGCATGGTGACGCTTAGTTCTGCTGATGTCGACATGGATTCTATCACCATGAGGGATTCAGGCATCGCCTGCTACTTGCAAAAACCGGTACGCCAACAACAGCTGCTTGAATGCCTGTGTGGGGTAATGGAAAAGAAATCTGTATTGCAGCCTCCCGGCATGGTCAGGCCGCCGAAAATGACAGGCAAGGTTCTGCTGGCCGAGGACAACAAGGTAAACCAGGAGGTAGCCACCAGCATGCTGATTGCCCTGGGTTGTAAAGTGGATCTGGCCGAGGATGGAAAGGAAGCAGTGCAAGCCTTTGCCAAGACAAGCTACGACTTGATCCTGATGGATTGCCACATGCCGGAAATGGATGGCTTTGATGCCACCAGCGAAATTCGTCAGCTGGAACAGGAGCAAGGCCATGAACCCATACCCATTATTGCCCTTACTGCCGATGTGCAAAAAGGAGTCAAGGAGCGCTGCCTGGCTGCTGGCATGAACGGCTACCAAAGCAAGCCCTTCAAACAGCAACAACTTGCAACTCTGTTGCAACAATGGCTTCCCGGATCCAGCTCCATACAATCAGTGAACTCTCCACCCACGGAAGAGAATGTGCGATCAGGCAAGAACAGCTTGCTTAACCCGGAAACATTGCGGCAACTGCGTGATCTGGGCCATACAGCTGGCCGTAATGTGCTGAAGAAAGTAGTGGATCATTTCCTACATCAGGCGCCAGAGGGCATGAAAAAACTGTACCAGGCTCTGGAAAACCAGGATGCCGGACAACTGCAGTTCCTTGCTCACGCCATGAAATCTGCAAGCGCCAATCTGGGTGCCATGGAGCTCTCAGACCGGTGCAGAAAACTGGAAGACGCAGCAGGAAACAACAAATTATCTGAAGCAGCGGCCCTCATCGATGCCGTTGAAGCAGCCCTGGCTCCGGCCACGGATGCCCTGCGGCTTGAACTGAAAGAAGAGACAAAGGCTCTGGTC
>JAJRUY010000114.1 GCA_024277555.1 Gammaproteobacteria bacterium
AATATGTAACCAAGGGCTGGAAGCATGTGCTGCCCCACCGGGAGCGCATGGTAAACCTCAACCGCATGTCGGCCATGCTCTCACAGTTCGATATGGTGGGTCTGCAGGAAGTAGATGCAGGCAGTCTGCGCAGCGGTTTTGTCGATATTACCGAGTATCTGGCGCACCGCGCCGGCTTTCCCTACTGGTACCATCAGGTCAACCGCAACATCGGCGTTATTGCGCGTCACAGCAATGGCTTTCTCAGCCGCTTCCGCCCGACCAGGATTACCCATCACAAGCTGCCCGGCAGCCCCGGGCGCGGCGCCATGCTGCTTGAGTTCGGCACGCATAGTGAGGCACTGCTGTTGTGCAGTGCACATCTGGCGCTGGGGCGGCGCGCCCGGAAAAAGCAGTTGATGTTTCTCGGCGAACTACTCGGGAAGCATCCACATGTGGTGCTCATGGGCGATTTCAACGCCGCCTGTGAAGCGCCGGAAATGCGCAGCTTCATCCAGACCTGTGATATGAGCGAGCCAGCCTGCACCCAGCCCACTTTCCCCAGCTGGCGGCCGGTAAAGAAAATTGATCACATCCTGGTCTCCCGGAAGCTCCAGGTCGTCGGCACCAAGGTGCTGGATTATCCTTTGTCTGACCATCTCCCCGTTAGCCTGGAGCTGGAGTTGCCCGACAGTGCGCGGGATGTAGCCTGAGCGGATAACCCACAAGACCGTTTCTGCTCGCATCCGACCTGCAGGCCATGTGGTTATCGAGTTTCCCGGAGGCAGGATACGGGATCATGGCTTGTATGGATTCCGGGAATGCTACAATACGGCATCCTTCTTGCGATCCGGATTGCAATGCATTTTCTCCCCATTTTACTGTTGTTTTTCTCTGCACAGGCTCTGGCTACCGAAAAACCATTGGTCTTTGTCAGCGTGTTGCCACAACTCGCTATCATCAAGGGCGTTGCAGGGGATTTTGTCCAGATCGAGACCATGGTGGGCAAGGGTTTCAACCCGGCCACTTATCAGCCGTCTCCCAAACAAATCGCCCGCTTGTCAGAAGCTGCACTGTATGTGCGGGCTGGCATGCCATTCGAGCAGAGCTGGCTGCCCCGGTTCACCTCTGTCAACCCTTCCATGAGGGTTCTGGACATGCGCAAGGGGCTGGATCTGCTTCCCGCTCACGACCACCATGGCCACCATGGCGATCCACATGTCTGGACAGATCCCCTGCTGGTGAAGCATCATGCCCGGCATTTGAAAGATGCGCTGAGCGAGTTATATCCCGCAGAAAAACTCCGTTTTGAAAAAAACTATCGCCAACTCATTACAAGGCTCGACGAGCTGAACAGAGAACTGGAAGCTGTTCTTGCGCCCCTCAAGGGACACAGCTTTTTGGTATATCACCCGGCCTGGAGCTACTTTGCCCAGCGCTACGGATTACACCAAATCGCCGTGGAACAGGACGGCAAGGAACCCAACCCCCGCACCCTGGCACAACTCATCGAAAGCGCCAGGAAAGCAAAGATCCATACCATTTTGGTGCAGCCCCAGCACAGCTCGGCAACGGCGAAGGTGCTGGCCAACGCCATTGGCGCCCAACTGCTGGAGATGGACCCTCTAGACCCGGACTTTTTTTCCGCACTGCGCAAGCTGGCAGCGGTACTGGCAAGGCAGGCATCATGACCGGCAACGCCATCGAGATACAGGAAGTTTCCTTTTCCTATGGCAAGGAGCCGGTTCTTGATCATGTCAGCCTGGACGTGCCCGAGCGGGAGTTCCTGGGCATTGTCGGCCCCAATGCCGGGGGCAAAAGCACTCTGCTGAAGATCATTCTCGGGCTGCTCAAACCACAGCATGGCGAGGTGCATGTACTGGGCACCACCCCCATCCGGGCACAACGCAGTCTGGGTTATGTTCCTCAGTACCCGGAATTTGCCAGGGACTTTCCCGTTACCGTAGAACAGGTGGTGTTAATGGGGCGGCTGGGACAGGGGCGGATCATTGGTGGCTACAGCCGCAAAGACCGGGAAATCAGCCAACGGGTAATGGCGGAAACGGAGATTCTGGATCTGGCGCAACGCCGTATCGGACAGCTTTCCGGAGGGCAGTTGCAACGCACCCTGGTGGCAAGAGCGCTGGCCTGCGAGCCGCGCATTCTGCTGCTGGACGAACCCACGGCCAATATCGACATGCGGGTGGAAAATGAATTATTCGATCTGCTGAAAACCCTCAACCAGCGCATCACCATTCTGGTGGTGTCCCATGACATCGCCTTCATCTCCGGCTATGTACACCGGGTTGCCTGCCTCAACCGCACCCTGATTTGTCACCGCACGGAGAACATCGATGGCCAGGTAATTCAGCAGCTGTATGACGGGGATGTGCGCATGGTGGCGCACAAACACTGATGGATGCCTTTTTCCAATACGGCTTCTTGCAAACCGCCCTGCTCGCCGGGCTGCTGGCCAGCATCGGCTGTGGCATCATGGGCAGCTATGTAGTGGTAAAGCGCATCGGCTATATGGCCGGCGGCATCTCCCACAGTGTATTGGCGGGCATGGGAGCAGCCCTGTTCTTTGGCTTTTCCCCCATGCAGGGCGCCTTGCTCGCCGCCCTGTTCGCTGCCCTGCTCATTGGCTGGATCAAAATGCGCTGGCAAGCCCAGGAGGACACCCTCATTGGCGCCATGTGGGCTATCGGCATGTCCATAGGCATCCTGTTCATTTCCCGCACCCCAGGTTACAGCACGGATTTGATGAGCTATCTGTTTGGCAATATCCTGCTGGTTTCCACCACCCAGCTATGGGAAATGGCGGCGCTGAACATCCTGGTCACCGGCATGGTGCTGGCCTTCTACCGCCAGTTCCTGGCAGTGTCTTTCGATGAAGAATTCGCCCGGTTGCGCGGGGTGCCGGTCAATTTTTTCTATTTGCTGTTCCTGTGCTTGGTGGCATTGACGGTAGTGTTGCTGGTGCAGGTGGTGGGGTTGATTCTGGTCATCGCCCTGCTGACCCTGCCCGCCGCCATCGCCGGTCATTATGTGCATACCCTGGGGCGCATGATGTTTCTCGCCAGCCTGCTGGGCATGGTCTTCACCACCTTCGGCATCTGGCTGTCCTATGTTCTGGATATGCCCACGGGAGCCATCATCATCCTGGTCGCCGGTGGCAGCTTCATCCTCTCCGCCGTTTTCAGCCAATGGTGGCAACATCGGGCACAGGCCGCAGAATCATGAAGCGCCTGCTCATCGCCATGGTGCGCGGCTACCAGCTACTGATCAGCCCCTTTTTGGGACAGAACTGCCGTTATATGCCCAGCTGCTCCGCCTATACCATCGAGGCCATGGAAAAACACGGGCCGCTGAAAGGCATCTGGATGGGGCTGAAGCGAGTGGGTCGCTGCCACCCCTTTCGCGAAGGGGGCTATGATCCTGTGCCGGATACTGATAAAAAGAAGGACTGATGCCCGATCCTATTTTCCAAAGCGAGGAACACTACCGGGCGGCATTCATCGCCGGCCTGGAGCGCCTATTGCACACGGATCAACTGGGAGTCTTTGTCATGGTACTGGCAAACAGCATTTATGACCCGCAGATTCATACCATTCTTGGCGACAAACTGAAGCAACGCTTTGCTATATTGTCACAGCAGGTGCGCAACCTACTCACCCAGGGCCGCTCCCTGGAATATGCAGACGACGATGTCCCGGTTTTCCTCAAGCTCATGGCCATTGGCCTGGAAGACCTTCAGGACACCCTGTTCCGCCGAGCCGAGCCCTGGGAAGTACAGTTCAATCATCTGCGCGCCTTTCGCCCTGCACGCATGAGCGACATGGTCATCACCAGCCTGCGGGCACCATTTGACACTGACGGCTTTCATTTCAACAAGGATTTCCTGCGCCAGGAAATCATCTGGGAAGGTTCGCTGCTGGGCGATCATTGCCGCCTGCTGTACAACAAGTTCCCCTTTGCCCCTCTGCATGGGCTGCTGGTCATCGAGCCGGAGAAAAACCATCCCCAGTATCTCGAAAAAAACACCCATGAGCACTATTGGCAATTGCTGGAGCTGCTGGGAAAAACCTTGCCGGATTGCGGTTTTGGCTACAATGCACGCGGCGCCTGCTCCTCCATCAATCACCTGCATGTGCAGATGTACGCCGGAAAAACCGGCGGCTACCCCATCGAACAACCGCAATGGCGGCACAATGGCGGCGGACAGGATTACCCCCTGCAGGTGGAATGTTTCAACACGGCAACAGAATCATGGCGGCATATCGAACAACTGCACCAGCAGAACCAGGCCTACAACCTGCTCTACCGACCCGGAAAAATCTATGTGATCCGGCGCGCCATGCAGGGCAGTTACAGACAAAAAAACAGACTTGGTGGATTTGCCTGGGCGGAAACCTGCGGCTCCATCACCACCTTCAACAGGGAAATCTTCAAACAACTCGATGCCGCTGAAATCATGGCGGAACTGGCGGAGCTGCGTCTGGATGACAGCTTAATCAGAAGCTCCTGAGGACACCTTGTAGTATATTATCCTGGATTGAAATCATTCGTTATGAGGCCAGATATGAGCAAAAGCATCAAAGGCACCAAGACCGAAAAAAACCTGCTGAAGGCATTTGCCGGAGAATCCCAGGCGCGCAATCGCTACACCTATTACGCGGGCATCGCCCGCAAGGAAGGGCTGGTGCAGATTTCCGCCATCTTTGAAGAAACCGCCAACCAGGAAAAAGAACATGCCAAGCGCTTCTTCAAGTTTCTCGAAGGCGGCGATGTGGAAATCACCGAGGCCTTCCCCGCCGGCTCCCTGGGTAACACCCTGGAAAATCTGCGCGCTGCTGCTGCCGGGGAAGAGCATGAATGGTCGGACATGTACCCAGCCATGGCCAAAACCGCCAGGGAAGAAGGCTTCGAGGAAATCGCCCTGGCCTACGAGGCCATTTCCGTGGCCGAAAAACAGCACGAAAAGCGCTATCGGGATCTGGCCGACAACCTGGAGGCCGGCCGTGTATTCAAACGCAATGGCAAGGTGGTCTGGCGCTGCCGCAACTGCGGCTATCTCCATGAAGGAGAAGAAGCCCCCGGTCTGTGCCCTGCCTGCCTGCACCCCCAGGCCCATTTCGAGCTGCTGGGCGAAAACTGGTGAGCGAACCCCTGCAGGAGCTTAGCGATCGGCTGCTGCGCTTTGCCCAGGAAAGAGACTGGGAGCAGTTCCATTCACCCAAGAACCTGAGCATGGCGCTGGCCGGCGAGGCCGGTGAACTGCTGGAGCATTTCCAGTGGCTCACCGAAGAACAATGCCAGCACCTCGACGCAGACAAGAAAGAGGCCGTGGCCCTGGAAATGGCCGATATCTTCATCTACCTGGTGCGCCTGGCCGAACGCCTGGACATCAACCTGCTCGATGCCGCCTGGAAAAAGGTCGCCATCAATGAAAAGCGTTATCCCGTGGAGCAGGTCAAAGGCGATGCGCGGCGGGCGGAAGAATACTCCTGATTGCGCAAGGTCAAGATCTGCAAAAATAGACCGCATTATTCCGCTTTATTTCCAGGGAAAACAGGCTATATTAAGAACAGGTCAGACAAAGAGCCGGTGATGCTTGCCTTTCCCTGAAAGCTGCCGGATTCAATAGTTAGCATTCCAGGGAAACCGTCATCCATCCGGCGCATTTTCAACCCAAGTCGGCGGACGCCCCGAAAAGACAGATTTGGTCACGCCGGCGAAAGCCGGTGTCCACACAAGCCGATCAGCTTGTGGATACCGACCGACGCCGCTATGACAATGATGCGAGACGCCCGGCAGCAACTGTGGAGGTATTTCATCATGTCAA
>JAJRUY010000115.1 GCA_024277555.1 Gammaproteobacteria bacterium
GCAATGCGCTGAAGCACTGGCCGCCCTGGATGTGCTGGCCAACCTGGCAGAACGCGCCCTGAGCCTGAATCTGAACCGCCCCCTGCTCACTTCAGAGCCCGGCATCCATATCGAAGAGGGTCGGCACCCAGTGGTGGAACAAGCGCTGGATGAAGCCTTTGTTCCCAATGATCTGCATTTCCACCAGAAGCGGCGCATGCTTGTCATAACCGGGCCCAACATGGGTGGCAAATCCACATATATGCGCCAGTGCGCAGTTATTGTACTCATGGCCTGCGCGGGAAGTTTCGTTCCCGCACACAGCGCCAGCATCGGTCCCGTAGATCGAATTTTCTCCCGCATCGGCGCTTCAGATGATCTGGCCGGAGGGCGCTCCACCTTCATGGTGGAAATGGAAGAAACCGCCAATATCCTGCACAATGCGACCGAAAACTCACTGGTTCTCATGGATGAAGTGGGGCGCGGAACCAGCACCTTCGACGGGCTTTCCCTGGCCTGGGCCTGCGCCGTGGAGCTGGCAGTGCGCATCAAGGCATGTACCTTGTTCGCAACCCACTATTTTGAATTGACTACCCTGCCGGAAGAATATGCAGGTGTCGCCAACGTACATCTGAACGCGGTGGAATATGGCGAAAACATCGTGTTTTTGCATGCGGTAAAGGAAGGACCTGCAAACCAAAGCTACGGGCTGCAGGTTGCGGCACTGGCGGGCGTACCAAAGGCAGTCATTTCACGCGCCAGAAAGCGCCTGCAAGAGCTGGAAAATGCCGCCTTGCGCCATGCGGAACTGGAAATGCCACAACTTTCCCTGCAACTGGCACCGGAACGGGAACAGGAACCAGAGCCCCCACTGGTAGCCGCAGTGAAAGAAATCAATCCTGACGAACTCACACCAAAGCAGGCGCTGGACTTGCTCTATCGGCTGAAATCACTGTTGAGCTGAACGCCCCCATTCCTTGGAAAAGTCCCGATCAAGGGCGCCTCGAATAATCCAGTTTTCGTCACTCCGACGAAGGCCAGAGTCCATGTAATTCGAACGCTCATGGATTCCGGCATACGCCAAAATGACAATTTTTAGAATCCCCATCAAGTCCATTTGAGTAATTCCGGCGCACGATCCCATGGATGGGTGAAGGTAGAGCAATGCAGGATAGATACAGGGATGTATCGTAGTAGAACAACGCAGGAGCAGTTGTCGAGCACTTGCTGCGGCCGGAATGACGGAATTCCCTTACTCTGTCTCTCCCAGCATGGGTCTGGCCAACACCACCGAGATATTGTCCCTGCCACCAGCATCCATGGCGGCCTGAACCAGCACCTTGGCACGGCTCTCAAGGGATAGCTCCTCCCGGCTTATCAACTGCTGAATCTGTATTTCCTTGAGCGGCCCGGTCAGGCCATCGCTGCAGAAAAGAAACAGGTCATCCTTGCACACCGAGGCTTCGTTTACATCCACATTTATTTCCAGAGTAAACCCCAGGCTGCGGGTAAGCACGTTTTCCCCGACACCTGCCTCCCTGGCCTCTCCCCGGTTGGGAAAAATCCCGTGATCCAGCACTTCCTGAATCAGGGAATGATCCCTGGTCAGCTGCATCAGGCGGTTGTTTCTTAGCAGATAAATACGGGAATCGCCCACATGAGCGTAAAAGATATACTTGTGATGAAACAGGGCCAGCACCAGGGTGGTGCCCATGCCCGTGAGTTCGGGTTTGCTTTTCGCCAGGGTATAAACAGATTGATTTGCCCGCTCTACCGCCTCACCGATATGCATCAAACACTGCATGGTGTCCATGTTGCCAAAGCGCTGAGCATGGCGCAGTTCCTCGACGGCGACCTCAACGGCCACTTCGGCAGCCACCTCACCAGCCAGGTGCCCGCCCATGCCGTCTGCCAAGGCAACAATCCCCTGCTCCGCCATGACAAACAGATAATCTTCATTGGTTTTCCGCACCAGCCCCACATCAGAGGCACATGCTACATGCAGTGGAATTGCGCTCATGAAGCTCCGTGTTACTCGTTCCCTATCATTTTGGAATCCAGCAATTGCCTGAGACGGGCGGGCGGCACATAGCCAGGAACCAACTCCCCACTCTCCAACACCAGTGCAGGCGTTCCAGTTACGCCAACTATCCTTCCCAGAGCAAAGTGATCTGCCACCGGATTGGCACAGTTTTTCTGTTTCACAGACTTTCCCTGCTTGGCTTTGTCCATGGCCTTTTTCCGGTCATCGGCACACCAGACGGAAACCGCCTTGCGCCAGGAGTCGCTATTGTCCCCGGCCCGCGGATAGAACAGATAGCGCACACGAATGCCCACGGCATTGTATTCGTCCATTTGCGCATGCAATTTCCGGCAGTAACCACAGTCGATATCGGTAAATATATCGATGGTGTGTTTCTCATCGCCCTTGCCAAAAATAATCATGTTGTCTTCACCCACCTCGCCGAGCAACTTCTTGCGCACTGCAGCTACTTTAGCCTCGGTAAGGTTCTTTCCGGTTTCGATATCCGTCATCTGCCCCTGTATAAAATAGCGGCCATCTGCAGACACATAGTACAAACGCGCACCAATCAGCACTTCATACAGGCCGGGAACAGGGGAGGCTTCGATACTGTCCGGGGAAATGCCATCCAGCTTCCGGGACAACTCAGTGCGTATTTTCTCAATGGCCGGATCAATCCCTGGGGATTCCGTGGCCATGGCCGGAAAAACCAAACCCAAGGAAACGGTCAAAAACAAAACACGAAAAAACAATGGAGAAAAATCCATAGATCAAAATACCCGCTGGTTATCGAACAATAATTGAGCTGTATTGTAACCGGAAGCCCCAAAGATTACCCGCACCAGATCACCCTCTGGGATGATGCATGGCATGCATTTGCTTGAGCCTTTCACGAGCCACATGGGTATAGATTTGCGTAGTAGACAAATCACTGTGCCCCAGCAACAGC
>JAJRUY010000116.1 GCA_024277555.1 Gammaproteobacteria bacterium
CGCGCCGCCAGTTCCGGGTGTTTTTCGTCCACGATCTTTATCGGCACATAGCTCTTGTCGATTGCCGCCAGCACTTCGGCATCCCGCCAGGTGGTGGCATCCATTTTTTTGCAAAATCCACACCATTCTGCACTCAGATCCACCAGAACCAGCTTTTTCTCCGCTTTAGCCTGGGCAAAAGGGGCTTCAGACCAGTCTTGCCAGGGCACGGAAGCGCCAGCCACCAACTTGGTAAATGCGACCAGCACCACAAACAGCATGAGAAACAGGCTGATTTTGAGTACATGGGAACCGCTCATGGGCTACTCCGGGTAAATTGATTTTTGGGCGCCTCGAACAACTCAGGGCGCCTTTAACCCGGGTATTTCACCAGGACGTTCGATATGTCGAAGTTTATCTATATTATTAAGCATCTTGCGTTAAATTGCTCCAGGTTACACTTTGCACTCGCTACACTATCCAGTTTTTCCCGGGATCTTTCCGCCCAGATTGCCCGAACGACCCGCAAGTCGATGAATGGCATCGACTTTTGTTCGCTCGGACAATCTGAACGAAACTCTCTCCGGGAAAAACCTGGATTCCGGTGAAACATGCGGGCCAAGGAACCTCTGATCAAGTCATTCGTGTCATTCTGGCACACGACTCCATGGATGGAGGAGGTAGAGTGAAGCAGGAAGCCAGAACCGAGGCCGGAATCCAGGTGTTTGATCGTACTGGATCCCGGCATACGCCGGGATGACGGCTTATTCAGATGACGGCTTATTCAGAATCTCCACAAGTAATTGCAAATGTGGACACCAGCCTCGGTTCGAGCTTCCTGCTTCAATCTCGGCAACTGCTCGACAACTGCTCCTGCGTTGTTCTACCTTCGCCCTTCCCTGGAGTCGTGCGCCAGCGTGACGAAAGGTGCTCATTGATTCATTACAACCCATCCAGACCGGCAAAGCGATAATTTTATGACAGCACCTGGCGGCAAAAAGTTACAATTGATTTTTTGTGGAATTCGCCAATCATGTCCCAGCGCATCGTTCTCGCCAGCAACAACCCGGGCAAGGTCAGGGAAATAAGCCAGCTTCTTGCCGACCAGGATATGGAGGTTCTGCCTCAATCGGCATTTGCTATCAACGAGGTTGAGGAGACGGGTTTGACCTTTGTTGAAAATGCCATCCTCAAGGCCAGAAATGCCGCCGCCCATAGCAGCCTTCCCGCCATTGCCGATGACTCCGGCCTGGAGGTGGATGCCCTCAAGGGCGCTCCCGGCATTTATTCCGCCCGCTTTGCCGGCCCGGATGCCAGTGATGCCGATAACAACGCCAAGCTGCTGGCGGCACTGGAAAACGTGCCAGATGAACTGCGCACGGCCCGCTTTCAGTGTCTGATGGTGTACATGCGCCACGAAAATGACCCCGTCCCCATCATCTGCCAGGGAAGCTGGGAAGGACGGATCTTGCGACAACCCAGAGGTGAAAACGGATTTGGTTACGATCCACTGTTTTTCGTAGCAGAGAAAAATTGCAGCGCCGCCGAGCTGCCAGCAGAAGCAAAAAACGCCATCAGCCACCGCGGCAAGGCGCTGCAATGCCTGTTGCAGGCGCTTTCCCGTGGCCAAGCTGGATCAGTAGTCCAGATCAGCAGCCTTGAATGGCCGTGACGGGGCCGCGCCCAGCACCCGCTTCAGTATGTGGTTCATGGTGCGCACATCATTGTCGAAACCACCGTGGGCGGTGCTGCGGGTAATCTGCCCTGTGGCGCCATTGGAATAGTGAATTTTCGGCAAGTCCCCAACCTTGGCCACATCAGCTGAAAATTTCTGCATTCCCAGCAAGGGGCGCTCCTGCTGCCGCTCGAAGGCATTGGAAACCAGATACAGCAGGGATTTGCGATAAAGAGGCGTCACCGTATCATCCCGTTCCAGCTCATCCAGCAGGTTGTAGATGCTCATCTCCCGAATCCGCAGCTTCCCCTGCTCATCCAGCACTGGCACATAGGCCTCCCTGTACCAATCCAGGGTGCAGGCGGGCGCCATCAGAGAGCAGGTCTGAAATTCCAGCTGGCGGCGGCTCAGGCTGCGCAGCAGATGGCCAATGGCAATGGCTCCGGTGCTATGCCCCACCAGATGCAGCTGCATGTTCCTCCCTTTGCGCTGGAACTGCCGCAAGAACAAGTCCAGGGCATGCGTAGCCGCCCCGTCCCGGGAGAAGGCTCGGCGGGCATCCTTTTTCATTTCTTCCCAGATGAGGGTGCCAGGCTTGCGCAGCAGGCCTTCCACGAAACGATCCACCCAGTCCGTTACACCACCTACCCGTTCAGCCGCCTCCCCGGCTTTGCCCAGAACCACATCCTTGAGTTCCTCCGCCAACCCGGTGTCATACATGACATGGAAGGGGTAGATGCGGTTGTCCTTGAATACCTGCCGCATGGCCGCCACTCTTCTGGCGGAATCCTCCGGCGCATTCAGGCCGCCATGAACATACAGAAGCAGATGATCGTATTTGCCACTATCCGCCACCAGCTCCGCCGTCTGTTCCACATCGAAGGCCGTGCTCCAGTAACGGCCGCTTTCCTTGTAGGCGCCATCATCCACATGGATGAAATGTCCGGCAATGGCGGATCTGGGCACCTTTGGTTTCGCCTGGGCTTCCGCCTGAGGCAGGCGGGAATTGGCTGCCCGCAGCCCGAAAATGGAAGGTGTGGGCAGCGCCAGGCGGAACACCCAGGCATCCATGACATTCTCTATCCAGTCCTCGTAGCGCCAATGCCCCAATCCGCCGAGACCCCAGCCCTCCGTCCAGGAATTCTGCACCCAGAAGCCTTCGGCATCGTAGCCCACCACGGCAAAGGCATGGCCGCCTTCCACCTTTTCCTGCTTTTCTATTCTGCCCGCAACCGGGTCATCCCAGCCACTGTGGACAAGAGCAGACACCACGATAACACCGGCTTCATTGAGCGCCGCATGATAGTGGCTGATTTCCGGCTGCAGACGGTAATAGGCGCCAACCGTGTGGCTGCGCGCCTCCTTGGCGCGCCGCACCGTCAATTCCCCCTTGCGACTCATACGAAAAGGCCAGTAATCCTCCCGGCATACTCCCATGTTGCGCCAGCCCTTGATGGCACCACGCAAACTTGAGCCATCGTAATCTTCTCCCGGCCATTCATCATGGCGTCTGGCCATTTCATACAGCATGCGGGGGCTGACGCGGATACCTTCCCCAGCTCGGGAATAGAGCAGGTTGATGGCTCCCGCCAGAGCAAATCCCGTGCAGCCCCCGGAGCTGTACTGATTGAGGATTTTCAGATCTGAGGGATAATCCAGCTGCTGCTTCAGGCGAATCAGGGCAGGTTCATAAATCCAGTCCCGCAGATCAGGGACATCCTGAGTGGCATTTTTCTTCCAGTTACCTTTGGACATAAGCGTAATCCTTTGTCGGGTAGAGCGGCTTGGTGTAAAGTGTTTTTCCCTACTAACCACTAATTCTAATCTCAAGGTTTTCTGAAAATATCGTCATCCCGGCGCAGGCCGGGATCCAGTGTCTTGTCATTGCTGGATTCCGGCCTGCGCCGGAATGACGCAAATATCTATTCAGAGCTACCGTAAAGATAGATCATAATCGCCTACTCCACATGAAAATTCTTCTTGCCAACCCCCGTGGATTTTGCGCTGGCGTCGATCGCGCCATTGAAATCGTGGA
>JAJRUY010000117.1 GCA_024277555.1 Gammaproteobacteria bacterium
AGCACCGCTTCTTCGGCCTTGTCATCCAGTCTGTGCAAGGAAACGGACTTCTTTTCCAGCAGCTTTTCTGCGTAATTCCCGGTGGGAATGGTGACAGGAGTCTGGGGCATGGTTTCCTGGTCGAAGCGCTTGTAGCCCATAAAATGTGCAAAGGAGGGGGAGGTTTGCACAATGCTTGTGGAAACATAGTATGCCCGTTCTTCATCAGAAGCGGGAATGATAAAACCTGCG
The DNA here is from genome assembly GCA_024277555.1 of Gammaproteobacteria bacterium. Lineage (GTDB taxonomy): Bacteria > Pseudomonadota > Gammaproteobacteria > Chromatiales > Chromatiaceae > Thiolapillus. The sequence continues at coordinate 232 of JAJRUY010000117.1, forward strand.
GCCATGTCCTCTTTGCCATTTTTCAGCGCTTCGATAGCTGCCTTGCGGGTCGGGTACATGGTGAACAGGGGAGTCAGTTTTAGTGTTCGGGCGAAGCTGTTTACCAGTTCGTATTCCAGTCCTGCCGGCCCTTCTTCCCCCAGATAGCAGCTCAGGGGTGCGACAATCGTGGCTACGCGCAGTATTCCTTTGGCCTGCAGCCGTTCCGCCAGTGGTGTTTGTTCGCAGCCCTGAATCAATAGCAGAACCATGATCGCCAGAAACAGCTTTCTGGATACAGGTAGCGCCTGACTGTAGGGAAGATGGCTCAAGAGACGGTAGCTGACAGATTGCGGAAAATGATGAATTTTAGCAACTCCCGGGGTGACGGTCATGGATTCAGGTCAAGGCGGCATGAGGATCGCAGATCTCTTGATAAAGGTGGTGTTATGATTCGTTTCCATGTTCCTGCCTGTCGAAGAAATCCTGCCGTAACTGCGTGATGCGCTGTCTCTGGGGCATGTTGTTCTGACTGCGCCGCCGGGCTCGGGAAAGACCACCCGTGTGCCCCTGGCGGTGCTGGATGAGCCCTGGCTCGACGGGAATAAAATCATCATGCTCGAACCCCGCCGACCGGCAGCGCGCATGGCGGCTGCTTTCATGTCCGGGCTGCTGCATGAGGAAGTGGGACAGACCGTGGGCTATCAGGTACGCATGGAAAGACGTATCAGCGAGAATACCCGCATCGAAGTGCTCACCGAAGGCCTGCTGGTACGGCGCCTGCAGGATGATCCGGAGCTGTCCGGCGTGGGGTTGGTGATCTTTGATGAGTTCCATGAGCGTTCCCTGCAGGCGGATCTGGCCCTGGCCCTGTGTCTGGATGTGTGTACCTCCCTGCGAGAGGATCTGCGTCTGCTGATCATGTCGGCGACTTTGGATGAGCAGGCCGTTGCCGGACTTATCGGCGGGAAAGTAATTACCTCTGATGGTGGCCTGTATCCCGTTGAAATCGAATATCTGTCTCGTACCGCAGCTCCGGAGTATTTGTCTGCTACGGCCAGGTTGGTGCGCCGTGCCTGGCAGGCGCAATCCGGTGATATATTGGTGTTTCTGCCGGGCAAGGGTGAGATGAACCGCCTGCAGGAAAAGCTGTCTGCGTCTGGGCTGGAAGCGGACATCCTGCAGCTCCATGGTGAAATGGATGCAGCACAACAGAGCCGGGTACTCAGACCAGCGACCGATCATCCCAGGCGGGTGGTGCTGGCTACGGATGTGGCGGAAACCAGCCTCACCATCGAAGGCATCACCAGCGTGGTGGACTGCGGTCTGAGCCGCAAGCCCGTATTCGATCCCGACAGCGGCCTGAGCCGCCTGAAGCTGCTACCTGTTGCCCAGGCATCTGCTACCCAGCGTGCCGGGCGCGCAGGCCGCCTGGGGCCGGGAATCTGCTACCGAGTCTATACGGAAACGGAATTTCGCAACCGCCCGGCACAGCGTCCGGCGGAGATTCTACAGGCTGATCTTGCGCCTCTGGTTATGGAGCTGGCCCTGTGGGGAGTGCAGGAGAGGGCAGAGCTGTCATGGCTGAATTCACCGCCAAAAGCTGCCTGGGATCAGGCTGTGGACTTGTTGCAGCAGCTCGATGTTCTGGACCAGGGCGGTCGCATCAGCGCCCATGGCCGCCGCATGGCTCATCTGGGGCTGCACCCCCGTCTGGCTCATCTGTTGCTTTGCGGTGGTGGCAATGTGCTGGCGGCGGATGTTGCCGCCCTGCTGTCCGAGGCTGATCCCTGGCGCTATTCCAGTGGCGTTTCGCGCCCTGCTGATCTTGGCTTGCGCCTGCAGGAACTCCAGCTTCTGCGTGACGGCGGCAGGCTTTCCTCCCATGTGGATCACAATATCAGCCGCCGTATTCTGCGCCTCAGTGATCGCCTGCGGCGCCAATGCGGTGGTCTGCCCCGGATGGATGTGGAGTTGTCGGCCGCTGTTCTTTTGTCCCTGGCTTTTCCTGAGCGCATTGCCAGGCGCCGCACCGCCGGGGATGGCCGGTATCTGCTGGCATCGGGTAAAGGAGCGGCATTGCCGCCGGATGACGGACTGGTGACAGCAGACTATCTGGCCATCGCCCGGATGGATGCCGGCAACCGGGAAGGGCGCATCTGGCTGGCCATGGCCCTGGACGAGGGGGAGTTGCAGAGGGTGCACGGCAGGCACATCAAGAAACAGCGTGTGCTGGGCTGGGATGCCGCAAGGCAGAGAGTGAGGGCGAGAGAAAGGAACATTCTGGGAGCTATCGAGCTTTCCGGCAGGGAGGTTTCTGTGGCAGATGGTGAAGCAGTGACCGAGCAATTGCTGCAAGCCGTGTCGGAAATGGGTCTGGATTGCCTCAATTGGTCTGGTTCTGCCCGCCAACTCCAGGCGCGCATGGTGCTGGCCCGGCAGCTGGATGAAAAGGGGGATTGGCCGGACGCCAGTGAGGACTGGCTACGCCATAATCTCCATCTCTGGATGGCCTCCTGGGCTCAGGGAATGCGCTCCCTGAAGGAACTGCGCAAGCTGGATCTGCAGATTTTGTTGCAGGGGCTGATGGCCTGGGAGCAGATGCAGCGTCTGGATAATTTGCTGCCCCAACGCTGGTTCTTTGCCGATGGCAGCAGTGCCGCCATCGATTATCTCGCCTCGCCTCCGGTACTGGCTGCGCCCCTGCAGCTTATGTTTGGCGTGTGCCAGACCCCCGCCGTGTTTCACGGCAGACAGCCCCTGGTGCTGCACCTGTTGTCACCTGCTGGGCGTCCCTTGCAGGTCACCACGGATCTTGCCAATTTCTGGAAGGATGCCTGGTCGCAGGTGAAAAAGGAGATGCGTGGGCGTTATCCCAAGCACCATTGGCCGGACGATCCCGCCCATGCCCAACCAGTGAGGCTCAAGCGAAATTTGTAGCACCGAAGACGGCAGTAGCTGAACTATCCCATCGCCCTGGCACGTTATTTGCTTGATCCAAATTGTTTGGAAACCAACGGTCTCAACTGTTCAGCATCGTGAAACCAAGAATCGTATTGGTCGAAAAAGGCCTGCCAGACAGGGATGTATTGAAAGATGTATGTGAAATCCTGTCTGTACTTTCGCAAAATGATGACCTGCTGGCGGCAATCAAGTTGCACCGCCCTGATGCAGTAGTCCTGGATATTCCTTCTCCTGGACAGGGGTTTCTGCAAAAAATCAACCTGATTCAGAAGGAGCATCCGGTCCCCGTGGTGATCTTTAGCCAGGATGACACCAGCACCACCATCAGTGCGGCCATTGAAGCCGGAGTGGCGGCCTATGTGGTTGATGCGATGAATCCCGGGCGGGTTCCTGCCATTTTGCAAACGGCCATTGCACGTTTTGCCCACATGCAGTCCCTGAAACAAGAACTTGAGGATGCCAGGCAGAAACTGGAGGATCGCAAAATACTGGAAAAGGCCAAGGGCATACTCATGAAAAACAGGCAGTTGAGTGAAGACGAGGCCTATTCCCTGCTACGCAAGACGGCGATGGAAAAGAACCGGAAGCTGGTGGAGATTGCCGAGCATATTGTTTCTGCGGCTGAGTTGTTGCGATCCTGATCGCACTCATGGCGCGCCCTGTTTTGGTGCGATAACTCTGGCATATGCACTGAAATCGACAACAGGAGGGGTAAGCGGACAAAAGTGGTCATGGCAAATCCTGAGAAATCAATGCCCTGAAGATATTGGCATGATGGTTGCTTGTTAGCTTGCAACTGGTTGTAAAATAGAATTGATATTGAAATACGGCACAACCCAACGGCGGGTTCACTCTACATAGAGTCGTGTCGAACCAGGTCAGCCAACGATGGCCGACCATAATTATCGGATAACGGCGTCCGTTTTGGTCGAGGCAGATACTGTCTCGACTAAAGCGTGACGCCGTTTTTTTTGGCGCTGAATTTTTATCAAGATCGAGGTTGTCTACTATGTACTGCAAGAAGAAATCTGTCCCGACTGGCCGTCGTCTGTTTGTGAAGAAAACAGTGGCTGCCCTTTCATTGTCATTGACTATGTACGCCGGCACAGCT
>JAJRUY010000118.1 GCA_024277555.1 Gammaproteobacteria bacterium
AGGTCGATCACTTCGATAGTCTCCCCTGTCATCATGAAATTGGTTGCTTTCATATCCCCATGCACCAGGCCATTCTGCCCAAACGCCTGTACTGTGGCGGCCAGACGCTTCAGCGCGGCATCATCCTTATGCCCGGGAATGTAGCGATTGGCGCCCATTCCCCTGGCCTTGGCGGTAATCAGCCAGGCGCGTTGGCGCAGGCCAAAGCGCCGCTCTTCGATCATGGCCAAAGCTGTGGGTGTATCGATATGATAGGCGCGCAAGCTGAGGGCGTTTTCCCAGGATTTCGACGCCCGGCTGCGGGTAAAGACCCGGCGCAGAGCATGCAGGCGGGTCTTCAGGTTGTAGCGTTTTATTACCACCTCTACCCCGCCGATACGACTGAGCCACACCGTTTGGGAATTACCTGGCTTGAGGATGATTTCTGTTTCTCCAGGAGCAAGGCGCGTGGATTGCAGCCAGGCATCCAGCTCATCCACAGGCAAATCCCGCCGCTGGCAGATGCGCAGGTTTTCCTTCCATCGCACTACAAATTCACTACAGTTGCGAAACCCCTTGCGGCTGATGCGCCGCGCCCGTCGATGGCGGAAGGCATTGGCTGCCCTGCTGATTTGCTGGAACAGGCGTGGCGAATCACTCCAGCCACGTTTTTCGTAATATATATCCAGCATCTGCGGTCTGTTTAGCAGCACAGTCTGGGGCAGGTGGCCAAACAACATCCCCAGGTTGGCCAGGGACTGTTTTTCTGCCAGGGGAGCGGTTCCGGTGACAAGATCTCCGCCGTCAATGGCATAGAGCCGGTCTTGCGCATCCAGAATAAAGTTGTTCAGGTGAAAATCCCGTTGGCGCAGACCCGCCTGGTGCTGCCTGGCAACCAGCAGCAGCAAATCCTCCAGCAAGGCGGATCTTTGCTCTTCTCCTGCCTCTGTCCAGCGCTGGCGAAAGGAGCACGCCTTGGGAATGAAATCAAACAGCAGCACTGGATAATCCTTTTCCTTTACTCTGGTCTCCAGGAACAGTGGCGGAGTGCTGATTCCAGCAGCCATCATGGCTTTGATGCCCCGGGTATCCTGCGCTGCCTCCTGCTCCCGGTTCTTGCCCAGAAACAGCTTCACCAGCACCAGCCTGCCATCCTGCCTGGCCCGGCAAACCAGACGCCGGCCTGGCAACAGGCGTAGAATCTCCTCGCAGACCAGTTCCCCGGCATCGGACAGCGGCAGGCGAAAAGGCAGTGCAATTTCCCGGCGGTGTTCCCAGTCCTGCTGTGGCACGGCTTATTGCGGCCTGGGCTGGTAGCGGCTCAGACCCAGCTTGCAGAATATATAACGCAGTGGTTTTTGCCGCAGACGCCAGTGCAGACGCCGGGAAACCTCCCAGGAGGGCAGATTGCGCCCCGGCAGCAATTCGAGATTCTCCAGGTGAGGCGGATAATCCAGGCTGGCGTTATAGTCCCGAAAGGTTTCTTCCAGCCATGTCAGGTCTTCGGTATGTATTTCTCCCCTGATTCGGGATACAACACCAGGATCCAGCGCAGCCTCCAAGCCCTGTTTGTCTGATCCCATGAATCTGGCGTTGCCATGGCGGTGATCGGCAATCTGCTCCATGGGCTTTGACCAATCGAGCATCGCCTGCTGCCAGGGCAGCTGGAGGGCCTGGCACAATGCTTTCAGGCTGGTTTCCGGGTGTGCCAGCAGGTCTTCGAAGCGGAATACGGGGATGCCTTGGGCAACGGCATCCTGCCAGGATCGGTAAAAACGGCGGAAGCGCAGCCGCAGGGGTGGATCTTCGGCGGTAACCCCGTTGCGGCCATAGGGTTTTTTCATCAGGGAACTCCACACTGCCCGCACGTCACGCACTACCAGCAGCGGCTTTACCCGGTAGCCTTCATCTTCGAGCAGGGCGATTTGCTCTGCCAGGCTAAAGCAGCTGATGGTGGTCTTGTACCAGACAAAAGGGGTGCGGACATTTGCCGGCACCAAGGGGATCAGATCCGTGTCGCCGTCCAGGGTGCCGTTCATATCCGCTCGCTGCAAAAAGCACCAGGACAACAATGTTGAGCCGCTGCTTTGCATGCCCGTTGCCAGAATCACCGTCCGGGCACTAGAATGATCCAACTCAACTTGCCGGTCTTGTCTGTTCATCAGGCAATTATAGCAGCCCCCAGAACCGAGAAACCCGTGTCTTTCAGTAAACAAATCAAGCAGTCCCTGCGCCGCAAGCTGTCCCGCTTACACCGGGACAAGCCCGCCCTGCTGGGTTTTTTGTTCCATGGGCTTTTTGAAGATGAAAAGGAAATCGGCAAGGGGCATGTCGATACCCAGCAGGGAATCACCCGTTGGCACATGCAACAGTTTATCGAGCATTTCCTGCAGGCGGGATACAAATTCATCAGCCCGGAGCAGAGCCTGGACTTTATCGACAACAGCCAAAAGTGGATCTGCATCACATTTGACGATGGTTATGCAAATAATCTGCGTATGCTGCCGCTGCTGGAACAGTACGATGTGCCAGCCACTTTTTATATCACCACCGGAAACGTCGAGGAACAACAATGTTTCTGGTGGGATGTGGTGTATCGCGAGCGCTACCGGCAGGGAGTGGAGAAATCCTTGATATCCCGGGAACAGAAAATGCTCAAGGAAAAACGCCACCAGGACATTCTCGGCTACCTGCGGCGGGAATTTGGCAGCAGCTGTCTGCAACCCTGGTCAGACACGGATCGCCCCTTGACGATTCAGGAATTGCAGGAATTCGCCCGGCACCCGCTGGTGCATATTGGCAATCATACTCGCGATCACTATTTGCTGGATCGGTACAGTTATGCAGAAGTGGAACAGCAGATTCTCGGCGCACAGCAGGATCTCGGCAACTGGTTGGGAAGGGCACCAGCAGGCATCGCATACCCAAACGGAAATTATTCAGATACGGCTGTGGAAGCGGCCACAGATGCGGGGCTGCAATATGGCCTGAGCCTGGATAAATGCAAGATCCCACTGCCCCTGAGAAGCAAGCATTCATCAACCTTTACCCTGGGGCGCTTCACCCTTTGGGGGCGCGAAGATATCGACGCCCAATGCGAAATCACCCGTTCGGACATAGGTTTATGAATCTGAAAAAATGGCTTAGAAAAAAGCAGCGGCAAATCAAGCTGGATCGTCTGGCAAAGCAAGGCAAGGCCTGTCAGCCCAAAAAATGGGTGTTCATCGTTGGCTGCTACAATTCCGGCACCACCTTGTTGCACAATGTCGTCGCCAGCCATCCCTCTGTCGCCCATTTGCCCAGGGAGGGACAGTATTGCACCGATCAGTTGCTGGTTCCCAGTGAGATGGGCCTCACCCGGATATGGGCGTTCCAGCCGGAACTGTTCATCCCATCTGCTGACAACGCGCCTGACGCAGAAAAAATAAAACGCCATTGGTGTGGGCTGATGTCCAATCCAACTCTGCCGGTTTTTCTGGAAAAATCCATCCCCAATGCCGCCCGCATCACCTGGCTCAACCAACACTTTCCCAACGCGCATTTCATCGCCTTGATACGCAACGGCTATGCCGTCGCCGAGGGCATACACCGCAAGGCGGGGCAGTCTGTGGAGGTGGCGGCCAAGCAGTGGCAGAAATCCAACCGCATCATGCTGAATCAAC
>JAJRUY010000119.1 GCA_024277555.1 Gammaproteobacteria bacterium
AAGCCTGTATTGTCGGATCGCATGGCGGGTATCGAACCCTTTCATGCGATGGATATACTGGCGCGAGCGCGGGAAATGGATGCCCAGGGCAGGGACGTGGTGCATATGGAAGTGGGGGAGCCTGATTTTCCCAGTCCGCAGTCGGTTATCGACAGGGGTATACAGTCCCTGTAGCAGGGGAAAACCCATTACACACCGGCGCCGGGTCTTCCCGCATTGCGTCAGGTGATCAGTGATTACTATCTGTCCCGTTTCCAGGTGCAGGTGGACAGTTCCAGAATCATTGTCACGCCAGGAGCATCAGGAGCCTTGCAGCTGATCCTGGGGGTGTTAATCAACCCTGGGGACAAGGTGCTGATGGCTGATCCTGGTTATCCTTGCAACCGGCATATTGTGCGTATGTTTGGTGGCGAGGCCGTGCCCCTGGGGGTCAAGGCATCCCATGACTTCGCTCTGGCCAATGACCAGGTGATTCGCCACTGGGACAAAGACACCAAAGCACTGATGGTGGCTACGCCTGCCAATCCCACCGGCAGGCTGCTCAGTCTGGAGCAGCTGCGGTTTCTGTATGAAGCTGTGCGTGCGCCGGGTGGTATGTTGATCGTCGATGAAATCTACCAAGGGCTGGTGTATGACCGGCCGGTGGAAACTGCGCTGAAGCTGGGACAGGACAATCTTTTCGTGGTGAACAGCTTTTCCAAGTTCTTTGGCATGACCGGTTGGCGTCTGGGCTGGGTGGTGGCGCCGCCGGAGTATGTGCCTGCGCTTGATCGTCTGGCGCAGAATATCTTCCTGGCTGCCCCCACCGTGGCACAGTACGCTGCATTGGCGGCATTTCAACCGGAGGCGCAGCAAATTCTCGAGCAGCGTCGCAAGGTGTTTCAGGAGCGCAGGGACTATTTGTATGATGCTTTGGTAAAGCTGGGGTTTCGCATCCAAGGCAAGCCGGAAGGCGCTTTCTATCTCTATGCCGATATCAGCGCCTTTTCCAGTGACAGTTTCGATTTTGCCCGCAAGTTGCTCGAACAGGCCGCAGTAGCCATTACGCCTGGGCGGGATTTCGGCAACTATCGTTCCGACAAGTTTGTGCGTTTTGCCTATACTACCGATCTGGAAAGGCTCAAACTGGGGGTGGAGCGAATTGCAGCCTTTGTTGCGTAAACTACTTGCCGGTGCTGCTGCTTTTGTGCAGATTGTCCAACGGGACAATAACAGGCTTGCTATCTCCCGGCTTGTTTTGTGGAGGCTCGATGATGAAAATACGATGGCCATTGATCATGGCTGATACATCCGAGCCACTACCCTTGGCGTCGTGAAAGAAGCTGGCCGCTATATGCAGCAGGGTGAACAGGGCGATGGTCTGGAATCCGAATACATGCATCTGGTGCAGGCTCAGGCTTCCGATGAGAGTGATTTGATTGAGCAGCAGCAATCCACTGGCAATTTGTAGCAGCAATACTACAAACAGAAGCAGGTAGATGGGTGCCCACAGGGGGTTGTGGGCATACCATTTAGGCAGGGGGATTTTCCCCAGGGAAAGATAGGCGCGCAAAACCTTCCACCCCTGGTGCAGTTGATGGTGGCCGGGCAGCAGGTTTTTCAGCAAGTCACTGCCTTGTCCGAAAAGTGCCAGCCAGCAACGGATGGAGATTGCTGCAATGAGTATTGCGGCAGCTACAAAGTGTGCATCATTAACACGGTCGGCTTTTTCCGGTGCCCAGGCAATCAACCAGCCGGTGAAAAGCAAGGTCAATACCGACAGGGTCATGCCCCAGTGGCACAAGCGCAGGGTTTTGCTCCAGACCTGCTGGCGGCGGATTTCCGGCTGTTGCATGGCAATATCAGTCTTCGGCAAAGGATTCTGTAGTGTAGCGGGACACCTGCAGACTGTCCGACCAGTAGTTTGCAGGCAGTCCAGCCTTGATTTTCAGGTGGGTGAGAAAATTTTCCCGGGTGGGAAGCTGCTCCCATACGGAAGGCAGGAAGGTGCCGCGATAATAACCATCCTGCAAAATCAGGCCGTCGATTCCCGGACGGATCTGCTGCAGCAAATTTTCCTCGGACGTAAAGGACAGAGGTTCGGGTGGACTCAGCACCGATATATGAATTTTGATCTGGTTGAATTCGTTTTTGTTCAGGGGAGGAAAACGTGGATCTTGAAATGCGGCGCTGAAGGCGTTGTCTGCCACGTCCTTGATCAACGGTTGGATGGCCTCGAGATGGCCGATGCAACCGCGTAGCTCCCCGTTTTTGTTCAGGGTCACGAAAGTCGCCCTTTGTGTCTGCAAGGCCGGCTCGAAGTCGGCTGGCTCCACATGCAGGGGGTGTCCCTCAAGCAATCCCGTGTGTATGGAGGCGCGAGCCGTTTGCAGCAGCGTAAGGCGGTGCTGCTGATTCAGGGCCTGATCAATGGAAGACATAGGCGCCATACCCCACTACCCGGTTCTTGTCGCCGGCGGTATCGCCGGAATTGCGCAAATCCACAGTGCTGGCCTGCAAGCCGTGTTCCTGGGCACTGAGCAGCAGTCCGCTCACCGGCACACGTCCACAGGCGTCGTCGAAACCGATGGCTTCCGGGGAAAGAGATTCTATGGCCTGTGTAGTACGCAGATCTTTTTCTCTTGCTCTGTGATAGTCCAGAAAATGACTCAGATCAGAACTGACAACGATCAGGGTTTCGCTGCCGCCCCAAAGCAGATCCATCACTTCACTGGCATCGCTGGCGCTTGCCTGCCCCACGATGAAAGGCACGATACGGAAATCATCGAGCGTCCGCTGCAAAAAGGGGAGCTGTACCTCCAGTGCATGCTCGCCCTCAAAGGCCTGGTCATATTCCTGCACCTGGGGCAGCGTCAGTGCCCTGGAGACTGCTTCGCGATCTACGGCGATATCGCCCAACGGGGTGCGGAGGTAATCGGCGGAAGTGGTTGCCAGGCCACGAAAAGGCACTTGATGAGCAGGAGCAAGAATGACCACCCGCTGAATACTGTCTGCGGCGGACAGCAGCCTGCGGTAGGCGCTGGCGGCGACCGGCCCGGAATATATGTAACCGGCGTGGGGAGCAATAAGCGCTTTTGGCGGTGGCTCATCAGCAGGCCGGGCCTGCGCCAGAAAAGCATCAACCTGTCGTCTCAGCTCGGCAGGATGTTCCGGATAGAACATGCCGGCCACGGAGGGAAGTAATACACTGCTCATCTTGAAATCCTGTCGTTCAGCCCGATCTATTAACTTAGATGGGTTCATGTGGAGAAAATACAAGATGGCCGCTTTACAGAATGTCGCCACAGAGTATTGGCATCAGCTGGAGGACGGGCGGGTGCAGTGCGACCTGTGCCCGAGGGAATGCCGCCTGAAAGAGGGGCAACGGGGCTTATGCTTTGTGCGTATGCGGGAAAATGACAAGGTGGTTCTGACCACCTATGGCCGCTCCAGCGGTTTTTGTGTGGATCCCATTGAAAAAAAACCACTCAACCATTTTCTGCCGGGAACGCCCGTATTCTCCTTTGGTACAGCAGGATGCAATCTTGCCTGCAAATACTGTCAAAACTGGGATATGAGCAAATCCCGGGAAATGGACATCCTGGCCAACCAGGCGACACCAGCGCAAATTGCAGATACAGCGAAGCGGCTGGGTTGCCGTAGCGTTGCCTATACATACAATGACCCCGTAATTTTTCTTGAATACGCCGTTGATACGGCCAAGGCTTGCCGCGAGCAGGACATCAAAAGTGTTGCGGTTACTGCGGGCTATATTTCTCCAGGAGCCAGGGAGGATTTTTTTTCCTGGATGGATGCGGCCAACGTGGATTTGAAAGGATTCAGTGAGGATTTTTATCGCAAGCTTACCGGGGGGCATTTGCAACCGGTTCTGGATACCCTGAAATACCTGAAACACGAAACCGATGTCTGGTTTGAGATCACCAATTTGCTGATTCCAGGACACAATGATTCCGCAGATGAACTCAAACGCATGGTGGACTGGATTGTTTCCGAGTTGGGTGCGGATGTTCCCCTGCATTTCAGTGCCTTTCATCCGGATTACAAGATGCTTGATGTGCCTCCGACTTCGCCACAAGCGCTAACCCAGGCGCGGGAAATTGCCATGGAACACGGGCTGCACTATGTCTACACAGGCAATGTACATGACAGTGTCGGCGGCAGCACCTGGTGCCATCAATGTGGGGAATTACTCATTGAACGGGACTGGTATGTGCTCGGGAAATGGGGGCTGGATGAAAAAGGCCATTGTGCAAGTTGTGGTGAGAAGATCCCCGGGGTTTTCGATCCGCGCCCCGGAGACTGGGGGGCGAAACGCCTGCCAGTGGCTATGTGAAATGGCGGAAAAATGGGGGGAATCTCCTATAGCAATGTAAGCCTGTTCCTACATGCACTTGGGTGCAAGCCACCTACACTGGTGTTGCCAGGCAGGGATTGCCTGACTTTCTGTGATTCTACAAAGGAATGTTTGCCATGAAGAAAGCCAATATGATGATATCGACACTAGCTGCGGCCGTTATTCTTTCATTCACCTCCAGTTACAGTAGTGCGGATGGGATATGCAAGGGAATGGAAAAACCCGGATGTACGGCTTCCAGCAGCTGCCGCTGGGTAAAAGGTTACGAGCGCTCTGATGGCCGGGCCATTGCCGGATACTGCCGGAAACTGCCTGGCAAGAATGTGCAGTCGATGCACAAGGATGCCCCCGCCAAGAAAGGCGGATGATGTGTGGCCGGTATTCTTCTGAATCCATTGGGTTCAGGAGATACTGGCCTGCCAATCTTGTTCCTGACATAATCGGCTGATCCTTCGGCCATCCTTATTGCTTGTTGAAAATGCGTGGTATCTGGGCATTTCGAAAAACCGTCATTCCGGCGTGGGCCGGAATACATAAGTAACTGAAAAATATGGACACCGGCTTCGGTTCGAGCTTCCTGCTTCATCCTCGACAACTGCTCCTGCGTTGTTCTCGACAACTGCTCCTGCGTTGTTCTACCTTCGTCCATCCATGGCCTCGTACCTTCGTCCATCCATGGCCTCGTACCTCCTCCACCCCTGGAGTCATGCGCCGGCGTGACGAAAACTGAATTTTTCGATGTGCACATCTGCTTATCCACTAACTCCTGTTGGTTATATCAGAACCCCGTTTCGTGAGAAATTCGGCATTCCCCGCCAGTCTGGATTGGTGGATGTTTCCGGGGTGATGGAGATGCAGCCGGGTTTTGACAAACCAGAGCTTTTTGAGGGACTGGAGGCATTCAGCCATATCTGGATTTCCTTCATTTTTCATCAATGCATCAGCCAGGGTTGGCGGGAGCGGGTGCGCCCACCACGACTGGGTGGTAACCAGAGCAAGGGCGTGTTTGCCACCCGTTCGCCGTTTCGCCCCAACCACCTGGGGCTATCTGTAGTTCAGCTGGACAGAATTGTTCTTGACCAAGGCCGGGTTTGTCTGCATGTGCGTGGCGTGGATTTGCTCAATGGTACGCCAGTGGTGGATATCAAGCCCTACCTTCCCTATGTGGACAGGGTCGAAGGTGCTGTTGCCGGGTTTGCAGCCGACCGACCGCAAGTTCGGCTGGAGGTGGTGTTTTCAGTGTCAGCAAAGGAGCAGCTACAGCGCCTGTCTTCTGGAGAAATGCTGAAACATCTGATTGAACAACTTGTCGCCCTGGATCCGAGGCCGGCGTACCAGACAAATACAGCCACAGACCGCGTTTACGGAATGCATCTGGAAAACTGCAATGTACGCTGGCAGGTGGAAGATGATGTGGCCACTGTAATTGCTGTTGAGGCCGAGCTGGAATAAAGGGCAGCTCTAATAATTCATGTCTGGCATCTATGCGCTTGAGAGATCCAATAACTTCGTTGAAAATCTTACAAATAGCACGCTACAAGGTGAATTGCGCTTGCGCAAGAGAAGGTGCCTTGGGGCATTTGCTGCGATCTTCGCCTTGTTCTTGAATTTCTCAAGCACATATCTGCTCAAACAGGATTAATGAGATGCCCTAACCCGGATATTTCACCTGGACACTGAAATAACAATATAAGATGCTGTTTTTATTGACCATTGCATCTATGTTGACAAAGCGCAATATGTTACCGGGTGTTTGTTAAGTCCGCCCTTGCACCGATCTTGTTGCCCAGAGACGATATTTCTTCACTCATCAATAGCTTGGGCTATTGATTCGATCAGAAATTCGCCTCTGAACAACAATCTCAGC
>JAJRUY010000120.1 GCA_024277555.1 Gammaproteobacteria bacterium
ATGGGCACCGCCACTGTCATGGCAATCAGCGCCACCAGCATAGTACCGGCAAGCAGGGGGATCAGACCAAAAGCACCACTGGCTCCTACCTGATCTTCCCGCATGGCTACCTGGGGACTCCAGTGCAGGCCAAACAGAAAATCAGTAACCGGCACCATCTGGAAGAACCGGATAGCCTCGAACAGCACCGACAGGACAATCCCCACGGTAGTCAATATGGCGATGGATGCACTGATGATCAGCATCCAGCGCACCAGGGTTTCCACCCGGGGGCGGGAGCGAAACTCTGGATTGATCTGGCGTAGCGCAAGCGCCGCACCTGTGATAACCATGCCGATCAGACTGGCCAGCAATGACATATCAGACAGTGTCTGCAGGTGCTTGAAGTGGTCTGCGGCAGCCTGCATGGTGGCATCTGCATCTGCAGAGGTGATGTTTCCCTTTGCCAGATTGGCTACATCATTGAGATAGAGGTGCAGTTCGGCTATGGGGAGGTTGCGAATGGCCTCGGGTAGATCCGCCGCCACCATGCTGATGATCAGACCATGATCCAGAAACTGCCATAGCAACAACATAAATACTGCAGGCAACGCCGTCCACAAGGCAACATAGTACCCATAGTAGCGCGGCATGGAATGCAATTGCCGCCTGTCGCCCGCAACCAGCTGGACGCTATAACGGCGGCCATACCAATACGCTGCGATGGAAAGCAGCAATAGAAAAAGAAGCAGGACAACAAAATTCACAATCGCATCTCAAACAACATCCCGGAAATCAGAAAGCATCCAACCTGGGAAGCTCTAACCCGGATTTCTCACCGGACTGACGAGCCCTCGCTTGTTCTTTGAATCCACAAGAAATTTTATTCAGTCGGAAATACGCCCTGTTATTCCGCTCCTTCACAAAATCCCTTGTGAATCCAAATACCTGCGCGATCATCCCGCCATCCGGTGAGAAATCCGGGCTAGGTCAAACTGCCGCCTGAGTGGGTGGCGATCAATCCACTGCTGGACGATGACGGGGAACTGATTGTTGATCAGGTGAACTTCCCGACATTGGCAGCCGCCGGGTATCAGGCCGCCAAATAGATGTTATTTTTGAATTGACTGTCCATATGAGGTTGACACGTTCCGTAGGGCACCTCGAAAAATCGTCATTCTGGCGGAAGCCGGAATCCATAACTTGCTGATTTATATGGACCCCGGCTTTCGCCGGGGTGACGAAAAACGAATTATTCGAGGTTCCCTTAAATTGCATGCAATTTAACATGCAAGGGTATTTTCGGTAGGTTACCCATCCAAAAGCTTGTTACGCAGTAGTTCGTTGACCTGCTTGGGGTTGGCCTTGCCCTGGCTTTTTTTCATCACTTGTCCAACAAAGAAGCCGAGCATTTTGGGCTGCTTGTCGGGGGCGGCGTTGCGGAAGTTCTCCACCTGGGCCGGGTTGCCGGTGATGACTTCATCGACGATGGCCTCGATGGCGCCGGAATCGGTGATCTGTTTCAGCCCTTTGGCTTCGATGATGGAATCAGCAGAGTCTTTGCTTTCCCACATGGCTTCAAATACCTGTTTGCCGATCTTACCGGAGATGGTGTCGTCGGCGATCCGTTTTACCAGGCCAGCGAAGTGTTGGGCGGAGACCGGGCTTCGGGGCAGATCCAGTCCGGCCTTGTTGAGGGCGCCAGCCAGTTCCACCATTACCCAGTTGGCGGAGAGTTTTGCATCACCAGCTTCTGCGACGACGATTTCGTAATAGTCTGCCTGCTCTCTGGTGGCGGTAAGTACGTCGGCGTCATAGGCAGACAGGCCGTATTGTTCCTCGAACCGGGTGCGCCTGGCAGCGGGCAGTTCGGGCATTTCCCTGATAGCTTCGGCGATGAAGTCTTCTTCGATGATCAGGGGCAGCAGATCCGGATCGGGAAAATAACGGTAGTCGTTGGCCTCTTCCTTGGAACGCATGGAGCGGGTTTCGTCCTTTGCGGCATCGTACAGACGGGTTTCCTGCACCACCCTGCCCCCGCTTTCGAGGATGTCGATTTGCCGCTCCACTTCGAAGTTGATAGCTTTTTCCAGAAAACGAAAAGAGTTGATGTTTTTCAGCTCGGCGCGGGTGCCCAGTTTTTCCTGCCCGACCGGGCGCACTGAGACGTTGGCGTCCACGCGGAAGGAGCCTTCCTGCATGTTGCCGTCGCAGATGCCCAGATACACGACGATCTGATGGATCTTCTTTGCATAAGCCAAGGCTTCCCGGGCCGAGCGCATGTCCGGTTCGGAGACAATTTCCAGCAAAGGAGTGCCGGCGCGGTTGAGGTCGATGCCGGTCATGCCATGGAAGTCTTCATGCAGAGACTTGCCGGCGTCTTCTTCCAGGTGGGCGCGGGTAATGCCGATGTGTTTGCTTTCACCGCTTTCCAGGCTGATGTCCACATGCCCTGGCCCGATAATGGGATGATCGAGCTGACTGATCTGGTAGCCTTTGGGCAGATCGGGATAGAAATAGTTCTTGCGCGCGAATACAGTGCGGCGGGCAATTTCGGCCTCCACGGCGGCACCGAACAAAATGGCTTTTTTCACTACCGCTTCGTTCAGTACGGGCAATACACCCGGGAAGCCCAGGTCAACCAGGCAGGCCTGGGTGTTGGGCTCGGCTCCGAATGCGCTGGAAGCACCGGAAAAGATCTTGGATTTAGTGGTGAGCTGGGCGTGAATCTCCAGCCCGATAACAGTTTCCCATTGCATAGCTTGTCGTCCTGCTCAGTAGCCGGAAGGTGTCTGTAGATGCCAGTCGCTGATTTGCTGCAACTGATGTGCCAGTGCCAGTAACTGCTCTTCTTCAAAGTAGTTGCTGATCAGTTGCAGGCCAGCAGGCAAGCCGTCCACCAGAGGAGCGGGCATGGATAGGGCGGGCAATCCAGCCAGGTTCACGGCGATGGTGTAGATGTCGGACAGATACATGGAAACCGGGTCATCGGATTTTTCTCCCAGACGGAACGCAGTGTCGGGAGAGGCAGGTCCCAGCAGGATATCCACTTCAGAAAATGCCTTGCGAAAATCGTCCGCAATCACCTGCCGCACCTGCTGTGCCTTCAGGTAATAGGCGTCGTAATAGCCTGCTGAAAGGGCGTAGGTGCCAATCATGATGCGGCGCTTCACTTCGGGGCCGAAGCCCTCGGCTCGGGAGCGTTTGTACAGGTCTTCCAGGTCTTGCGGGTTTTCACAGCGGTGGCCGAAGCGCACCCCGTCGAAGCGTGACAGGTTGGATGAGCATTCCGCCGGTGCGACTACATAATAGGCTGGTACTGAGTAGCCGGAATTGGGAAGGGAGACTTCCCGTGTTTCCACGCCCAGGGTTTTCAGTGCGTCGATGGCAGTCTGCATGGAGGCATTCATGCCGGCACCCAGTCCTTCCCCGAAGAATTCCTTTACGATGCCGACCTTCAGGCTCTTGAGCGGTTGGTTCAGTTGCCCCGCATAGTCATCCACGGGACGATCCACACTGGTGGAATCGCGCTCATCGAAGCCCGCCATGGCGGCCAGCAGATAGGCGGCGTCTTCTGCGCTGCGGGTCATGGGGCCTGCCTGGTCGAGGCTGGAGGCAAAGGCAATCATGCCATAGCGGGATACCCTTCCATAGGTGGGTTTGAGGCCGGTGATGCCGCACAGGGCGGCGGGCTGGCGTATGGAGCCTCCCGTATCCGTTCCAGTGGCGGCCACGCCCAAACGCGCTGCAATGGCTGCGGCGGAGCCGCCGGAGGATCCGCCAGGGACGCGATCCCTGTCCCAGGGGTTTCTTACCGGGCCGTAATAACTGGTTTCGTTGGAAGAGCCCATGGCGAACTCATCCATGTTGGTCTTGCCGAGCATCACCATGCCGGCTTCTTTGAGCTTGGTCACCACGGTGGCATCGTAAGGCGAGATGAAGTTGCCCAGCATGCGGGAACCGCAGGTGGTTCTAACGCCACGGGTACAGAAAATGTCCTTGTGCAGTATTGGAATGCCGGTTAGCGGCCCCGCATTGCCCGCCTGGATGCGTTCGTCTGCTGCCTGCGCCTGCTCCAGCGCCTGCTCTTCCGCCAGGGTCAGCACGGCATTGAGCTCGCCGTCGAGCTGCCGGATGCGATGCAGAAAATGCCGGGTAAGCTCCACGCTGCTGAAGTCGCCAGCCTGCAGTCCGGAGGACAGCCGGGCGATGGACATTTGGTGCAAGTCACTCATCATTCAATCACTCTGGGCACGAGATACAGCCCATTCTTGGTCGCAGGTGCTACAGACTGATAGGTTTCACGGTGGCTCTCTTCCGTGACCACATCGGGACGCAGGCGTTGAGGCATGTCCAGGGGGTGGGCCATGGGCAGGATGTCACTGGTATCCAGTTCCGCCATGCGTTCCACCAGACCCAGTATGCTGGACAACTCCGTATTCAGTGCTTCGATCTCGCCAGCGGCGACCGCAATGCGGGCCAGATGGGCGATTTTTTCTACTTCATCAGGTTCCAGATCCATGCTTTTTCCATCGTGGTGCATCAAAGGAGGCAAAACTAGCATAAATCGGGGTAAATTTACACGCGCAAACCTGTTAAAAAACCCCCGCCATAGAAAAAAATCGGCTGGCAGTCATCTATGAAAATAAGTGATTATCGACGGTAAAACAAGGAACTACGAACATTACCAGAGAGCCGGGGTAAAGTGCTCGGAATACAACCCTTGCCGAAAGGTGGCTACAGTTGATAGATTACCGCTCTTGAATCGGGAAAGGCCGCGATCGTTGTGCCGGCTGAACCCTCCAACTCAGTACCGGCAAGCAGACCGGGATAATGGATCTACTCGATGCTTTTCAGACGTCTTCGCGGCTTTTTCTCCAATGACCTGTCCATTGATCTGGGCACGGCCAATACTCTTATTTATGCCCGTGATCGCGGCATCGTACTCAATGAGCCTTCGGTAGTTGCCATTCGTGAAGACCGCGGACGGGGAATGAAGGTGGTTGCGGCGGTGGGGGAAGACGCGAAAAAGATGCTGGGCCGCACCCCGGCCAATATCACGGCCATCCGCCCCATGAAGGATGGCGTGATCGCTGATTTCACCGTAACAGAAAAAATGCTGCAGTACTTTATCCATAAAGTGCATGAATCGCGTTTGATCCGTCCCAGCCCACGGGTGCTGATCTGTGTTCCCTGCGGCTCCACCCAGGTGGAGCGCCGGGCGATCAAGGAATCCGCCGCTGGTGCCGGCGCCCGCGAGGTATATCTTATCGAGGAACCCATGGCCGCAGCCATTGGCGCCAGCCTGCCTGTTGATGAGGCCCGCGGTTCCATGATTCTGGATATCGGTGGAGGTACCTCCGAGGTCGCCGTTATCTCCCTGAACGGCATTGTCTACGCCAACTCCACGCGCATTGGCGGTGACAAGTTCGACGAGGCCATCATCAACTATGTGCGGCGCAATTACGGAAGTCTGATCGGGGAAGCGACCGCAGAGAAAATCAAGCACAAGGTCGCCAGCGCCTGGCCGGAAAACGAAGTGCAGGAAATCGAGGTCAAGGGGCGTAATCTGGCGGAAGGCATTCCGCGCAGCTTCACCCTCAACAGCAATGAAATCCTCGAAGCCTTGCAGGAACCGCTGTCCGGAATCGTGGATGCGGTGCGCAAGGCGCTGGAGCAGACACCACCGGAACTTGGCGCCGACGTAGCGGAACGGGGCATTGTGCTCACTGGTGGCGGGGCGTTGCTGAAAGGGCTGGATCGCCTGCTAGAGGAAGAAACCGGCCTGCCGGTGATTGTTGCCGAAGACCCAATGACCTGTGTGGCCAGGGGTGGTGGCCGCGCCCTGGAGCTGATGGATGAAAAAGCCGGGGACTTTTTCAGCGTCGAGTAAGTCCAATCTCAGCCAAGGTCCGGGAATAACGCAGCACAAGGAGCCCTGTCATCAAGTTTATTTTTGCAGAAGGCCCCTCACAGGGCGCCCGCGTGATCGGAGCAATGATTCTGTCCATCCTGCTGATGGTAATGGATCACCGCTTCCACCAAACGGAAGCATTGCGCAGTACCCTTTCTGTGCTGACCTATCCCATACAATATCTGGCCGAGGCTCCCAGCAGTATCGGCAGATGGGTTGTCGAAACCCTGCAAACCCGTGATGAGCTGCAGCAGTCCAACCAATACCTTTATCGGGAAAACCTGAAGCTGAAAGCCGAGTTACAGTTAGTTGCCGCCTTGCAGGCAGAAAACGAACGGTTGCGGGATTTGCTGGGGTCCGCCTACAAGATCGGCAACCGGGTGCTGGTTGCAGAGCTGTCTGCCATGGATCTCGATCCTTTCCGTCAGCAGATCGTTGTTGACAAGGGCAGCCGTTCGGGGGTGTTTGAAGGTCAGGCGGTGCTGGATGCCCACGCAGTGATGGGGCAGGTGATTCACGTTAGTCCATTGAACGCCACGGTGCTGCTGATTACCGATGTAGAGCATGCCTTGCCGGTGCAGGTATTGCGTAACGGGTTGCGCACCATTGCCGTGGGCAGCGGCAGAATCAATCAACTGGAAATGCCGTATCTGCCAAATAATGCGGATATCCGGCCGGATGACTTGCTGGTTACTTCCGGTCTTGGTGGCAAATTTCCCCCCGGCTATCCCGTGGCTAAGGTTACAGAGGTAAAGCGGCAGCCGGGCAAACCTTTCGCCACGGTACTCGCACGCCCCCTGGCGCAACTGGATCGCACCCGGGAGGCGCTGCTGGTGTGGGAAGTCAGCGTACCGCCGGAGTTTCCCGAGGAAGAGCGGGCGCCCTCCCCTCCATCCCGGGACTTGCCGGAAAACGAGGTGACTGCGCCATGAGTCCGGAAGCTCCACAGGGCCGGGCGATTATCGTTATTACCCTGGTTATCAGCCTGGTGCTGAGCGTCATGCCGATGCCGGATGACCTGCAGTATTTTCGCCTGCAATGGAGCGCCCTGGTGTTGATCTACTGGTGCATGGCGTTACCGGAGCGTGTGGGCGTGGGCATTGGTTTTTTTGTCGGGCTGTTGCTGGACATTCTCACCGGCACCCTGCTGGGGCAGCATGCTTTCGGGCTTTCGGTGATTGCCTTTCTGACTTTGAAGGCGCACAAGCGGGTGCGGGTATTTCCCCTCTGGCAGCAATCGGTGTTCGTGGCGCTGATCCTGTATGTGGATCGGCTGCTGTTCTTCTGGGTGGATGGCGCCATTGGCCGGCCAGCGGGCATGATGGAATCCTGGGTCGCCCCTTTGCTTGGCGGATTGATCTGGCCCTGGCTTTTTATTGTCTTCAGAGACTTGAGACGGCGCTTCCATGTCAGGTGACCTGAATTTCAAGGATTACCGCCGTGAAGGCAGGCTGTTTACCTATCGGGCGATTACCGCTGGCGTACTGGTGGTCATGCTTCTTGGCGGCATTGTTGGGCGCATGGTCTACCTGCAGGTCGTCGATCACGAACATTTTACCACCCTGGCCCAGGACAACCGGGTCAAGCTGATTCCCCTGCCGCCCACCCGGGGGCTGATCTATGACCGGAAAAACCGGCTCCTGGCTCTCAATCGTCCCGCATTCAATCTGGAAATCATTCCCGAGATGGTGCCGGAGCTGGAAAAATCACTGCTGGAGCTCGAAGCGCTGATCGAAATCCGCGCCCAAGACAAGGAGCGGTTTTACAAGCTCAAGCGTCAGAAGCGGCGGTTTGAGAGCATTCCCATCAAGCTGGATATTTCCCAGGAAGAAGCCGCCCTGTTCGCGGTCAATCGCCACAAGTTTCCCGGAATCTCCATCAAGGCCAGGTTGACGCGCACCTACCCGCAGAAAGGTCTCATGGCGCATGTGGTGGGCTATGTGGGGCGTGTCAGCCTCAAGGATCTGCGATCAATCGATGCATCCAACTACGCGGGTACTACCTATATCGGCAAGACCGGGGTGGAAAAATCCTATGAGGATGTCCTGCACGGCAAGGTCGGGCTGCAACAGGTGGAGGTCAATGTGCTGGGCAAGACGGTGCGGGTGCTGGAGGAAACGCCACCGCAACCGGGGCGCAGCTTGCGCCTGAACATAGATATGGATCTGCAACGGGTCGCCCTGGATGCCCTGGGTGATGTAAACGGCGCCGTGGTGGCAATAGACCCCAGAACCGGTGGAGTGCTGGCTATGGCCAGCAAACCCGGTTTTGATGCCAACCCGTTTGTGGAAGGCATCAGCTCCAAAGCCTACAAGGCGCTGCAGGAAGACCCTGACAAGCCCTTGTTCAACCGTACCCTGCAAGGAGCCTATCCTCCGGGCTCCACCATTAAGCCATTCATGGCGCTGGCGGGACTGGAGATGGAGTATCTAGAGCTCAAGGAAAAAATCTATTGTCTCGGCTTCTTTCAATTGCCAGGACATGACCACAAGTACCGCGACTGGAAGAAAACCGGCCATGGCCCCATGGATGTGGATGCTGCCATTACCCAGTCCTGTGATGTGTTTTTCTATCAGCTGGCGCACGAGATCGGCATCGACAAGCTCGAGCAATATCTCAAGAAATTTCGTTTTGGAGAAAAAACCGGTATTGACCTGATTGGTGAGCGCACAGGCATTCGTCCTTCCCGGGAATGGAAGCGCGAGCGTTACAAGCAGGTATGGTTTCCCGGGGAGACTGTCATTGTCGGTATCGGCCAGGGCGCCTTTGAGACCACACCGTTACAACTGGCGGCGGCCACAGCAGCCATTGCCAATGGCGGCCACTATCTTGAGCCACGGCTGGTGGAGGAAATCGTGGATGAAAGCACGGGGGAGGTGCGCCCGTCAGATACAAGGGAACACACAATTCCCGTAAACAACCACAACAACTGGGATGAAATCCGCAAATCCATGGTTCACGTTATCGAAGGGCCAAGGGGCACCGCCCGGCATCTGCAAAATGAACATTACCGTATTGCCGGAAAAACCGGCACGGCGCAGGTGTTTACCGTAAAACAGGATGAAGAGTACGACGAAAGCAAGATATCGAAGAAAATGCGCGATCATGCCCTGTTTATCGCTTATGCGCCGGTGGAAGACCCGCAAATTGCGGTGGCGGTAATCGTGGAAAACGGTGGCCACGGCGGGGCAACGGCAGCGCCGGTGGCAAAGCTGGTAATGGATGCATGGCTGCTGGAAGATGGCGGTAAAACACCCCAGATCAAGCATGTTGTCGCAGCAGGAGAAACGGATTGAGCCCGGCCAGCTTTTCTCCCAGCGGGCTGCCCGCCAGCGAGCCGGCCCAGCATCGGGGGATTCTGGCGCGGGTGCATATGGATCTGCCCCTGCTCACCGGGCTGCTGCTGCTTTGTGCTTACGGGTTGGTGATTCTGTATTCGGCATCCGGGGAAAACCTCGCGCAAATGGAAAGACAGGCGATGCGCCTGCTGATCGCCTTTGGCGCCATGTTTTTTCTTGCCCAGGTGCATCCCCACACCCTGCGCCGCTGGAGTCCCTGGCTGTATGCAATCGGGGTTGGCCTGCTGCTGACGGTACTGGTTACCGGGGTGATCGGCAAGGGCGCCCAGCGCTGGCTGGATCTGGGTTTTATGCGCTTTCAGCCAGCGGAGCTGGTAAAGCTTGCCGTGCCGATGATGCTGGCGTGGTATTTGTCCAGCAAGCCCCTGCCCCCGAACTGGAAGCACCTGCTCCTGAGCCTGCTGCTACTGGTGGTGCCAGTGCTGATGATTGCCAGGCAGCCCGATCTTGGCACCGCGATTCTGGTTGGCTGCAGTGGCTTGTTTGTGCTGTTTCTAGCGGGCATCAGCTGGCGTCTGATCATTGCCCTGGGGATGCTGGCTGCGGCGGCGGCCCCTGCGCTGTGGTATCTCATGCATGACTATCAGCGTGCGCGGGTGCTGACTTTCCTCAATCCGGAAAGTGATCCCCTGGGAGCCGGATACCACATCATCCAGTCAAAAATCGCGATTGGTTCCGGTGGTGTCTACGGCAAGGGCTGGCTGAACGGCACCCAGTCGCAGCTGGAATTTCTGCCAGAACGCCATACCGACTTCATCTTTGCCGTACTCGGCGAGGAATTTGGTTTAATGGGTATCCTGCTGCTGCTGGCGATCTTTCTGTTCATCATACTGCGTGGCTTGTATATTGCCTCCCAGGCGCAGGACAGCTACAGCCGCCTGCTGGCCGGGGCACTGGTGCTGGTATTTTTTGTCTATCTGTTTGTCAACGCCGGCATGGTCAGCGGCTTGCTGCCGGTAGTGGGGGTGCCCTTGCCTCTGGTGAGCTACGGCGGAACCTCACTGGTGACCTTGCTGGCCGGTTTCGGTATGCTCATGTCCATCCACACACACAGGAAGTTGGTGCCAAAATGAAATATATACTGCTTTTACCGTTGTTGTTCAGCCTGTCTGCCTTTGCATACGCCAACCCGCAGGTGGAAAAATTCATTCAGCGTCTGGTGGAAACCCAGGGCTTCGACGCAGGGGAATTGCGTGAAGTGCTGGCAAAGGCACGCAAGCGCCAGGACATTATCGACCGCATGAACAAACCTGCGGAAAGAACCCTGAACTGGGGCCAGTACCGCAAGATCTTCCTGACTGACAAGCGTGCCAGCCAAGGTATCGAATTCTGGAAGAGGAACCAGGAAGCACTACGCAAGGCGGAGGAAACTTTCGGCGTACCGCCGCAGTTCGTGGTCGCCATCATCGGCGTGGAAACCTTCTACGGGCGCATTACCGGCAAGGACAAAGTGCTGGATGCCCTTTACACCCTGGCCTTTCATTATCCCAAACGCAGCAAGTTTTTTACCTCGGAACTGGAGAAATTCCTGGTTCTTGCAAAGGAGGAAAAGCTGGATCCCGCCAAGCCCAAGGGTTCCTATGCCGGCGCCATGGGGCTGGGGCAGTTTATGCCCAGCAGCTATCTGGCGTATGCGGTGGATTTTGACGGGGACGGCAAACGTGACATCTGGAACAATGAAACCGATGCCATCGGCAGTGTGGCAAACTATTTCGCCCGCCATGGCTGGAAAGAAGGGCTGCCGGTAACGGCGACGGTTGAAGCAGAGGCCGCGGATGTAGAAAAATACCTGGAAGCCGGGGTCAAGCCGCGCTTTACCCTGGGGGAACTGAGAAAGGCGGGTGTGATTGTGGAGTCTGCTCTTGAAGACGATTTGGAAACGGCGCTGATCCGGCTGGAAACAGACATGGGCGAGGAGTACTGGGCCGCGTTGAGAAACTTCTACGTCATCACCCGCTACAACCACAGCGAGCTGTATGCCATGGCCGTGTATCAGCTGAGCGAGCGCATTCGTGGCCTGTTTGCCGACCAGGGCTAAAGCCTTCTGGTTCTGTTGCGGCCTATCTCTCTTGGGGGGCTGCAGCATCAAGACCAGCGACTTTCCAGACGAAGACTACGGGCCAAAGATCCCCGTCGATGTCAGCCATATTCCCGATGCAGAGCCGCAAAATGCACCGCGCAGCAAATATGGCAACCCGTCCAGCTATACGGTGCTAGGCAAGACCTACTATGTACTCGAACATGCCCATGGCTATCGCGCCCGGGGGCTGGCCTCCTGGTATGGAAAAAAATTTCATGGCAGGCGCACCTCTAGCGGAGAACCCTATGACATGTACGCCATGACCGCAGCCCACAAGACCCTTCCCCTGCCCACCTGGGTGCGGGTGACAAACCTGGACAACGGCAAGTCCGTGGTAG
>JAJRUY010000121.1 GCA_024277555.1 Gammaproteobacteria bacterium
GAGTCACTGACTCGGGTTCTCCCACTTCCCCGCCCGAAAACAGCGAATACTACGAAGCAGTATCAGGTGCAGCAGTTTCGTCAGCCGGAACAATACTGGCCATGCATTCCTCGCTCAGGCCATCGGCATGAATCAGCTGCCCGTTCACCTGGGCTCCCATGGCCATTTCCAGCAACTGGTAATGCACGGTTCCGGTAACCTGGGCGCCCGCCGCCAGCTCCACCCGTTTGCTTGCAAACACATCTCCGATGATAATGCCGTCAAGGATCAGGTTTTCCACCTTCACATCCCCCTCTATCCTGCCACCCTTGCTGACGACCAGAGTCGAGTTGGTATCAGGGAGCCCGGTTACGCTGCCTTTCACCAAGCCATCAATGTGCAAACCTGATACAAAAACCATGTCTCCACTAATCTGGGTGTCGGCTCCGATAACCGTTGCAATAGGAGGAAGTTTCAGTTTTTTTACACGCGCCATCATTCCATACCCTGCAAATAGTCTGACCAGGCAAAGGTCTTGCTCAATTTCTTCAGCTCTTTGTTGCGTGGCAAAAACTCAATAAGAATCGATTCCGGCTCAAACCCTTCAGGAAAGATCATATCCCCGGCAACATCCTTGTAATTGGAAAACTCCAGCTTCACTGCCTTTTCATCGTCACCGGAAAAGGCGGCCTGATCCAGGCGTTTCTTTTTCCCATCGAGCTTTCCCGATACCTTCATTACCAGCTTGCCACGGGTGGTTTTCACCTTTTCCAGCACCTGTACGATGGTAAACTTGTAGATGTAGTGATTCGCCTGCTCACCGGGCTGCAGTATCAAATTCCTTACATACAGGCTGCCGGTGTCGCTGGAAACCAGGGCACGCAACATCTCCACTTCAGATTTCAATGCCGCCCTTTCATCCTCGATCCCGATTAACTGCTGCTGCAGTTCCCGGCTGGCCTGTTGCTCAATCTCCGCCTGCCTGCGGTAGCGGACGGACTCTGCCTCCAGCTCACGTATCTCGGCCAACTGTTCCTCCAATGCGGTTTTCAGCGCAGAACTTTCCCTGGTGCTGCGTTCCTGGTCATATCCGCCCTGCCTGACGCCCCAGGAGTACGCCTGCCAGCCAATTGCTGCCAGCAGCAACAACAGCAATAACAGCTGCCAGCGCCAGCGGCGCTCGTGTTGATGCACGATGCGCGGGGACTTGATGCGCATGGGCTTGATATTTCCTGTCGAAACCGGCTTCAAGGCAGCAGCCCCACAAGATCGAGGCCTGCGGATTCTTCCATCCCGAACATCAAATTCATATTCTGTACCGCCTGGCCAGCCGCCCCTTTGACCAGATTGTCAATCACCGACAAGATTATCACCATATCGCCATTTTCCGGACGATGCAGTGCGATACGGCACATATTTCCACCTCGCACAGAGCGGGTTTCCGGATGCGAGCCGGCCGGCATCACATCCACGAAAGGTTCATCCGCATAGGTTTGTTCATACAACTGCTGCAAATCCACATCCCCACCCACACGGGCATATAGCGTGGCATAAATACCCCTGATCATGGGCAGCAGATGGGGCACGAAGGTAAGCTTGACCTCCTCTCCCAAAGCCCGCGCCAGATTTTGGCTGATCTCGGGTTGATGGCGATGCCCGGCAACCGCATAGGCCTTGAAGCTTTCACCTGTCTCTGCCATGAGCATGGCTGCATTTGCCCCTCGTCCCGCACCGCTGACACCGGATTTGCAGTCTGCAACCAGGGAATCCAGGCTGGCTTTACCGGTCTTGAGCAAAGGCAGGAACCCCAGGGTGACGGCGGTAGGATAACAGCCGGGATTGGCAACCAGACGAGCCTTGGCAATATCTTTGCGGAACAGCTCGGGCAACCCGTATATCGCTTCCTTTACCAATTCGGGGCAAGCATGCTCCATGCCATACCAGTGTTGCCAGATAGAAATATCACGGATGCGGAAATCCGCCGCCAGATCGATCACCCGCACGCCCGCTGCAAGCAATGCTGGCGCTTGCTGCATGGCGATGCCATTGGGGGTGGCAAAAAATACCAGATCACAGGCTTTCAGCGCCGCCTGATCGGGTACGGTGAAACACAGGTCGGTATAGCCACGCAGATTGGGATACATGTCTGCTACGGCCCTGCCTGCCTCCGAACGGGAAGTGATCACAACCAACTCCACGCCGGAATGACGCACCAGCAGGCGCAACAGCTCTACCCCGGTGTATCCGGTTCCCCCGACGATACCGACCTTGATCATCCTAAAATCCTCAGTTGACCGCCCCACATGGTTCGCGGGTTCATCTGCCGGGCGAAGTGCGCTACGGGACGAATTGCACAGCTGCGGCGGCACATAGCGGCGTTACAGCTCCTTGGAATAGAGCGACTATTCCGCGTCGCTGTGCCTTGCTCTGTACCGCCGCAGATGCACACTCCACCCCGTCCAACCAAGGATTTCAGGATCATTTCTGCTTCCAATTCTTATGGCGAAAAGGCATATTCTACAACATAACTGATCCATCCTAGCTGCCTTGCAGCATAATCTGCCCATGGAATCGCAAACCATACAAGCTATTGCCCTGATGCTGGGCACAGGCTGGGCTTCCGGCCTCAACCTGTATGCCGCCATGCTGGCTCTGGGATGGATGGGGGCAAGTGGTCAGGCTGACCTGCCGCAGAACCTTGAAATACTGAGCAACCCCATAGTCATGGGCGCCGCCGGTCTGATGTTTGTGGTGGAATTCTTTGCCGACAAGATCCCCGGACTGGACAGCCTTTGGGATGCTCTGCATACTTTTATCCGCATTCCAGTGGGAGCGCTCATGGCAGCAGGGGCAGCCCAGGGACTGGACATGGGCGCAACCGGAGAGCTGATAGGCCTGATTCTGGGCGGAGGTCTGGCAGCCACCAGCCATGTGAGCAAGGCCAGCACCCGTGCGCTGATCAACACATCACCAGAACCCGCCACCAACTGGACGGCTTCGGTGACAGAAGATGCAGCGGTAATCGGCGGCCTTTGGA
>JAJRUY010000122.1 GCA_024277555.1 Gammaproteobacteria bacterium
GGACACCAGCATGGCAGTGCTGATGCAGCAGGGAAAGCTGCTGCTGGGCATATCGCAAATTGATCTTCAGGGAACGGCAAAACTGTTGCCGTTGCTGCCCCGGGATGATGAAACCAGAAAACTGCTGGAGACCCTGTCTCCCAGCGGCCTGCTGACTTCCATACACGCCGGCATAGACCTCAAGAACCCGGCATCCACCCCGGTTTTTTACAGTGAATTCAATCAGCTATCATTTCAACCACAGGGAAAACTGCCCGGCATCAGCAATTTCAGCGGCAACATACTGTTACACAAGGACGCAGCCCGGCTGAGCCTGGATACACAGAATGCACAGATTCGCTTCAGTACGCTGTTTCGCCAACCCCTTACCCTGCGTCTGCTGCAGGGTCAGATTGAATGGAAGAAGAATGGCGCTGACGGCTGGATATTGCATGGCAAACACCTGCTTGCCGACAGCCCCGACCTGCAAACCGTCAGCCGCCTGCGCGTGGAAAAACATGCCGGAAGCCCTCCCATCATGGACATACAGACCGATTTTCGTAATGGCAACGGGGAACGAGCCGGGCTGTATTACCCGGTAGGTATCATGTCCGACAATCTGGTTGCCTGGCTGGATGCCGCCATTGTGTCCGGACGGGTTACACAAGGCAGCTTCCTGTTTTATGGCCCCCTGGCCCCGGGACATTTCCCCTTCGACAAAACCCGTGATGGTCATTTTGAGGTGCTGTTCGATGTAAAGGATCTGGAACTGGCCTACCAGGATCAGTGGCCGCCATTGACGGGGCTTGCGGCCAATGTGCGCTTCCACAACAACAGCCTGAGCATCCAGGCCAGCCGGGGGCGCATTTACCAAACACAGGTTCAGCATGCAACGGCAGACATCGCCTCTCTGCATCCGACCAGCCCCTTGCGCATCAGCGGCAACACAACCGGACCCATGAGCGATTATCTGCGCCTGTTGCGTGAAACGCCGCTGAAACATACGCTTGCACGCCGGGTCGAGGGCCTGTCGGTTTCCGGCAACGCCGGCTTGCAATTGCAACTCGGCATTCCCCTTGCTGCCCGCGCAAACCCGCCGGAGTTTGCCATTGCTGTCGATTTCAGACCGGACGCCTCCCTGTTCCTGACGCCACAACAACTGCTGCTGCACAAGCTGCAAGGGCAACTGAAAATAAGCAATCAGGGCCTGTTTGCCGACAACATTCAGGCCACAACCCTGGACACGGATGTATCACTTTCCATACGCCCCACCAGCAACGCCACTCTGGTCGAGGCTCAGGGCAGGATTCCCGCCCAGGGATTGCTGCGCCAATATCCCCAGCTGGCTCCACTGAAACCTCGGGGTGGCACTGATGTGGATCTGATCCTGACGATACCCAACCTGGATGCCCCAGCGGAAATGGCAACCAGGCTGCAAATACGATCCACACTCGAAGGAATGGCCATGGACATGCCAGCACCACTGGGAAAAAAGGCGCAACCCAGCATTCCCTTGCAGCTGGATATGCAGCTGGGGGATGCATCAGCCACAACCACGGTGAAATACGGCGACATCCTCGGCATCACCTTCAAGCAGGACAGTACGCAGGGGGATGAACTGCTGGCAAAGATCTCTACACTCCCTGTACGCAGTTGGCTGCACCATTTCAGCGCCCAGAGCAGTCAGGATCTTTCCTCCGTGAAACTCAAGCGCGTTCGCCTGGAAACGGAAAAACTGGATGCCTCACCCCTGATTGCTTCCTCGTTCCTGCTGGATCTGAACCATTCTGAAGGCAGATGGAAGGGACAGATCAGCTCCGACAACATCAGCGGCAGCGTGGCGTTTGCCGATGATCTGCTCAGCCAGCCCCTGGTACTCAGCCTCGATAAACTACAGCTGCAAACCTCACCGGAAAAAACCGCAAAAACACCGGAAGCATCAACCGAAAAGCTGCTGCCAGGTGATTTTCCCGCCATCAGGCTCAGCAGCAGGAATTTTGTTCTAAACAAGGCAAAACTTGGAACCCTGGAGCTGATCACCACCAGACAGGCACAAACCCAGAGCATAGAAAAACTGGAAGTTCACGGAAAGCTGGCAGACATCTCGGTTCACGGCAGCTGGGAATACATTGCTGGCGGTGGCACCACCTGGCTAAAGGGCGTGGTCAACACAAATAACATGGGAAAACTACTGAAAAAAGCCCTGCACATGGACTTTCTTTCGGGCAGCAAAACCTACCTCAGTTTTGACCTGAGCTGGCCAGGTGCGCCTTTTCAGCCCCATATCAAAAAGATGCAGGGAGAAGCCCAGCTGGATATGGCCCAGGGCAGTTTCCTGCACTTCAAACCTGGCCTGGCGCGCATCCTGGGGCTGGTCAACTTTGACACCCTGCTGCGACGACTGAAGCTCGACTTCAAGGATGTCTACCAGCAAGGCATGGCCTTCGACACCATCATGGGAAATTTCCAGTTCGATGCCGGCCAGATGTACACCAACAACCTGGAAATCATCGGACCCTCTGCTTCCGTGCTGATTGCCGGAAGCATCGACCTGATCAACGAAACCTATGACCAGATCCTGTCTGTATCACCACGCCTGGATACGACACTTCCCGTGGCCGGCGCCATCGCCGGTGGGCCTGCCGCTGGCCTGGTGGTATTGCTGGCCCAGCAGGCTTTCTCCGAAAAACTTCAGAAAATCCAGCGCATTACCTATAACATCAGCGGCACCTGGGATGACCCGAAACTTACCCGACTGAATACGGATATTGAAGAAGGCAAGGAAACCTCAGTGCTGGATCAATAGCGCCCGGCAGGCAATGCGGTCTGGCGCGCCCCGTGTTATTCTTATAGATATACAACACAGGAACCAACCCCAACTCAAAAACAGATGACAGAAACCCTATTCAAAGCCGCCTGTATACAACTTGCTTCCGGCTCCAACGTCAACGCCAATCTTCTGGAAGCCCAGAGATTGATGGAGCATGCCGTCCGGGAAGGAGCACGCCTGATCATATTGCCGGAAAACTTTGCCTACATGGGTGCCCAATGCAGTGATATGTTGGACATCAGTGAGCAGGACAACGACGGCCCGATACAGCATTTCCTGTCACAAATCGCACAGAAACTGGGCATCTGGCTGATTGGCGGCACCATCCCCATCACCACCGAATCGCCACAAAAACTGCGTGCCGCCTGTCTGCTCTATGATGACAGCGGGAAACGCGTGGCTCGATACGACAAAATGCACCTGTTTGATGTAAATCTGGTGGAAACCGATGAACAGTATGTCGAATCGGAAAACATCGAGCCGGGAAACCGGCTATGCGTGGTGGACACGCCGTTTGGAAAGCTTGGCTTGTCTGTCTGCTATGACCTGCGCTTTCCGGAAATGTACCGGGCCATGATGGATCAGGGAATGGAGCTGCTGGTATTGCCCGCCGCGTTCACCGCCATGACCGGCGAGGCTCACTGGGACGCGCTACTGCGCGCCCGCGCCATCGAGAACCTCAGCTTCGTACTCGCTGCCGCCCAGGGCGGTTTCCACATCACCGGCCGCAAGACCTGGGGACACAGCATGATCATTGACCCCTGGGGTAACAAACTGGCAGAACAAACCAGTGGCAACGGCCCGGTAATCGCGGAAATAGACATGGAATTCCTGCAGGCTACCCGGCGCAACTTCCCCAGCCTGCAACACCGCCGCATCCATTGTAAATAATCCAACCTGTACCGAATCCTATGAGCAATACCCTAGCCCTTGCCCGGGAGACATTGCTGTCTCCCGCCGGCATTACCGACCAGCATCTGCAACAGGTGATGGACAAGCTGATCAGCTGCCAGCTGGATACTGCCGACCTCTATTTCCAGTATTCCCGGCTGGAATCCTGGATGCTGGACGACGGCATCATCAATGAAGGCAACTTCAACCTGGAACAGGGTGCCGGACTGCGTGTCATCAGCGGCGAGAAAACCGGCTTTGCCTACACCGAAGAACTGCATCTGGAAAACCTGCTGGAAGCAGCAGACAGCGCCCGCGCCATTAGCCGTGCCGGACAGTCTGGCAGTATCCGCATTACCGGACCCACCAGCGTACAACCCCTGTATGGCGCGCACAACCCGCTGGAAAGCCTGCCGGATGAACGCAAGATAGAGCTAATGAAACAACTGGACGCAGAAGCCCGCGCAGCCGACCCACGCGTCAAACAGGTCACTGTAAGTATGGTTGCCGCCCACGACACCATTTTGGTGATGGACAACAACGGCAACCTGGCTTCCGATGTGCGCCCGCTGGTGCGCTGCAACATCAATGTCATCGTCGAGCAGAATGGCCGCCGCGAGCAGGCCAGCGCCGGGGGTGGCTCGCGCACTGACCTGAACTTCTTCATCGAGGAAGACCGGGGACTGGGCTATGCCCGGGATGCAGTACGCCAGGCGCTGGTGAACCTGGAGGCCGTGGATACACCCGCCGGCGCCATGACCGTGGTACTCGGCCCCGGCTGGCCCGGCATCCTGCTGCATGAAGCCATCGGCCACGGGCTGGAAGGAGACTTCAACCGCAAGGGACTTTCCGCCTTCTCCAACCGCATCGGTGAACAGGTGGCATCGCCGCTATGCACCATTGTGGATGATGGCACCCTGCCCAACCGCCGCGGCTCCCTCAGCATCGACGACGAGGGCACTCCCGGCCAGAATACGGTGCTGATAGAAAACGGCATCCTCAAGGGCTACATGCAGGACAAGTTCAACGCCCGGCTCATGGGAATGCAGGCCACGGGCAACGGCCGACGAGAATCCTATGCCCACCTGCCCCTGCCGCGCATGACCAACACCTACATGCTGCCCGGCAAGCACAATCCCGAAGAAATACTGCAATCGGTAAAAAACGGTCTCTATGCCGTCAATTTTGCCGGTGGCCAGGTGGATATCACCTCCGGCAAATTCGTCTTTTCCCTGAGCGAAGCCTATCTCATTGAAGACGGGAAAATCACCGCCCCGGTAAAAGGCGCTACCCTCATTGGCAACGGCCCGGAGGTTCTTACCCGGGTGAGCATGGTGGGCGATGACCTGCAACTCGATCCCGGCGTGGGCACCTGCGGCAAAGACGGGCAAAGCGTCCCCGTGGGCGTGGGTCAGCCCACCCTCAAGGTGGATGAAATCACCGTGGGAGGAACAGCGCTATGAGCAGCCCTTCAATCGAACTACTGGAGCAGATGGTGGCCGATCTCCTGGCCGAAGCAAAAAAGCTGGGAGCCAGCTCAGCAGATGCTGCCGTCTCCAGCTCCGCCGGGCTGTCCCTTACCGTGCGCATGGGCGAAACCGAAACCATCGAACACACTCGGGATCAAGGTCTTGGCATTAGCGTCTATTTCGGGCAGCGCAAAGGCTCTGCCAGCACCACCGACCTGAATCCCGCCGCCATACGCGAGGCCGTGGGAAAAGCCTGCACCATCGCCAAAAACACCTCAGAAGACGACTGTGCCGGTCTTGCCGATGCTGCGCTCATGGCAAGGGATTATCCGGATCTGGATCTGTGCCACCCCTGGCCCATCAGCCCCAATGAAGCCATGCAGGTGGCGCTGCGGGCAGAACAGGCGGCACGGGATCTCGACCCGCGCATCAGCAACTCCGAAGGCGCCACCCTGAACACCCAAAGCGGCAGCTTCATCTACGGCAACAGCCACGGCTTTGTCGGCGGCTACCCCACCAGCCAGCATAGCCTCAGCTGCGTTGTATTGTCCGAAGAAAACGACTGCATGCAACGGGACTACTGGTACGACAGCCGCCGCGACTGGCACAAGCTGGCAACGCCGGAAAGCATCGGTCGCAAGGCCGCAGAACGCGCCCTGGCCAAGCTGCACGGGCGTCAGCTGGGCAGCCGCCAGTCGCCGGTGATCTTTCGTGCCGATATTGCACCAGGGTTGCTGCGCAGCCTTACCGGCGCCATCCGCGGCCATGCGCAATACCGCCAGGCAAGCTTCCTGCTCAATTCCCTGGGGGAGCAGATTTTCCCGGACTGGGTGGAAATCAGGGAAGACCCCCTTATCCCCCAGGGTTTGTCCAGCGCCCCTTTCGACAACGAAGGCGTGACGACCCGCCCCAAGCACCTGATCAAGAATGGCACGCTGGAAACCTATATTCTGGACAGCTATTCCGCCCGCAAGCTGGGGATGCAAACCACGGGCAATGCCGGTGGTGTGAGGAACCTGAGCATAGAGAGCAACAACATGGGGCTTGAACAAATGTTGCAGGAAATGGGAACCGGCCTGCTGGTTACCGAGCTGATGGGACAGGGACTCAACCCCGTAACCGGCGACTATTCCCGGGGTGCTGCGGGCTTTTGGGTGGAAAATGGCGAAATTCAGTATCCGGTGGAAGAAATCACCATTGCCAGCAACATGCAGGACATGTTCCGGCAACTGGTCGCCGTGGGCAATGACAACGATATTCCCGGCAGCGTAAAAACCGGCTCCTGGTGGATAGAGAATATGACCATCGCCGGGAACTGATGGCGGGTGAATACTATTAACCCGCCATCAATATACATCGTGTTCAGCGCTTCAGCGAAAGCAAGGATCCTGTAAAGGGAACCTCGAATAATTCGTTTTTCGTCACCCCGGCGAAAGCCGGGGTCCATATAAATCAGCAAGTTATGGATTCCGGCTTCCGCCGGAATGACAATTTTACGAGATACCCCTATTATCTTGAGGCGGAAAACAAATGGGACACGATCACCATCACCACGACATAGACACCATGGGCGACCGGCGCCTGGGCTGGGCCATCGCCATCAACATGCTGTTGACGCTGGCGCAGGTGATCGGTGGCATCATCTCCGGCAGTCTGGCATTGATCGCCGACGCCCTGCACAATTTCAGTGATGCCGCATCCCTGCTGATTGCCTGGGTGGCGCGGCGGATCGGCAGACAGCCGCCAGATCTTTTCAAGACCTTCGGTTACAAGCGGGCCGAGGTGATTGCCGCGCTGATCAACCTCGTTACGCTGGTGATCGTGGGGCTCTACCTGATCTATGCAGCGCTGTGGCGCATGTATGAGCCGCAAGTCATTGAAGGCTGGACGGTGGTTATCGTGGCCGGCATTGCGCTGGTGATCGATATCGCCACGGCCATGCTCACCTACAGCATGTCCAAGCACAGCATGAACATCCGTGCTGCATTCCTGCATAACGTCTCCGATGCCCTGGCTTCAGTCGGGGTAATCATCGCTGGCAGCCTGATCCTGCTGTATGACTGGTACTGGACGGATACGGTGCTAACGCTGCTTATTGCCGGTTATGTGCTTTATCAGGCCGCAAGCCTGTTGCCCAAGACCATTCATATCCTCATGGAAGGTACACCGGAAGATATCTCCATTAAAGAAGTGATCAGGACCATGGAGGATATCGAAGGTGTCTCAAATGTCCATCATGTTCATCTATGGCAACTCGATGAACATAAAGACGCACTCGAAGCCCATGTCGTCATTACTGATTTTGCACAGACAGAGCAAATCAAGGCAGCACTGAAAGCCGAACTTGAAAAGCAGTTTTCTATCGTTCACTCAACGCTGGAATTTGAAATTGAACATTGCCGCGAGGCCTGTTGCTGATCTTCGCTTACCGCTCCACTTCCTGGATCGCCCCTGGCAGCTGCTCGAAGCAGGTTTCCCGCGCCTGCTGAAGAAAAGCCGGAGAAATGACCAAATGGTTCAAGGAAACCGAGCAGACGCAGGCACCCCGGATAAAGGATGGCAATGCTGCCGTCCTCACTATTTGCCGTTGAGCAAACGCCGCACCACCGGCACATGGCGGCGGCTTATATCCAGTTTGTCGTCGATATCCGACAAGGTAACCTGCACCCCACCATCCATCTTTTTTTCCAGTCCGGAAATCATTGGCATCCGCACCAGGATGCTGCGATGAATGCGCAATAGCTCATCGGAAAAGCGCTTTTCCAGCGACACCAGGGAATCTTCCAGCAGGGATTCGCCGCCCCTGTGGCGCACCAGCACATACTTGCTGTCCGCCCGGAAATAGTACACATCAGACAGGGCGATACGCTGTACCCCCCCCCGGTAACGGCTGGTGAGCCAGGCCTCCTCCCGCACCTCCTGCTGCGCCAGCGGCCGCGTCAGGCGCGTGGCCTTTTCCAGGGCAACCCGCAGTTTTTCCCTGCGCACAGGCTTGAGCAGATAATCCACCGCATGCACGGAAAATGCATCCAGGGCATGCTCGCTGTATGCGGTGGTAAAGATAATTGCAGGAGGCAGTCGCTGCCGGGATATTTGCGCGGCTGCTTCCAGTCCATCCATGCCCGGCATGTGAATATCCATAAACACCAGGTCAACAGGATGCTCGCTGCACAGGGCAACGGCCTGCTCACCATTCTCTGCCTCGGCAATCACATCATAGGCATCGCCAAATACGGCAATCAGCCCACACAGCCGCTGCCGCGCCAAAGCTTCGTCATCCACCACCAGCAGCTTCATGCATCTGCCTCCTGAACCGGAAACCAGATGCGCACCTGATAACGCCCTTCTACCATTCCCGTATGCATGCCAGCCGCATCGCCAAAACACATTTGCAGCCGCTGAC
>JAJRUY010000123.1 GCA_024277555.1 Gammaproteobacteria bacterium
GGCAGACTATCCGAAGCGGCATGTTGTTTGCGGCTATCTTCATTGCTCTTCCGAGTACGATCTGGCGCTGCCTTATCCACACCCGTGCTGGCCGGTTCTGGTTGTGTCAGGATCAATGTGGCGCTTCTCGATCCATTCAGGAAAACCAGCAACGCCACACTCAGCAACAATATAATCACCAGCCAGATCACAATCTTCGGGTACCGCTGCAGCAATCTGAACCGGTACGGCAACTCCAGTGGACTGACTGAACGCGGAACCGCCCGGGATGGCGCCTTCCAGCCAGCTGGCCGCTCATACCGATTTTTTTTTGCTGCGCCCCTGCCACCCTGACTATTGGGCTTCAATTCCTGATCATATGCATAGCGTTTCTCCGGGTGTTTGAGTACGCCATAGGCATGATTCAGGCGGCGCACAAACTGCTCTTCCCAGTGTTCCCTGGCGGTGATTCTGTCAGGGTGGAAAAGACTTATGAGCAAACGGTATCTGCGCCGGATGGCATCATTGTCAGCATTGGCTGAAAGCCCCAGTATGCGATAGTGATCGCTGTCACCAACGAATAAAAGCTGGTGGATATAAAAATAGGAAGCAGCCAGGAGTTCACTGGTATGACAACCCAGGTTATGCGCAACAGGAGCCAAACGCTCCTCCGGGCGGGCAAGACAATCCAGAAAACCGGAAAACTCCCCGGGAACCGGTGTTGCAGCATCAACAGCGGTCGGCTGTGAGCAAGGCGCACGATAGTAATCAAGCACCATGGCAAAAAACTGTTCGGTAACTCCTGGCATTAGATTGACTGGAAACCCGGCAAAACTCAGGAAGCCAGCCTGGGCCGGTCCCCGGCATCATCAGCTGCATAGCTATAGTAGTTATAGTCGTACTGGTAATCATACCCATAGCCGCTGCGCCCCTGCCCGTATTTGACCAGCAATGCACCCAGCGCTTTGGCCCGCGCCTGGCGCAGACGCTGTACCGCGCCCTTGAGCGCACCTGCGCGAGTAACCCCTGCATCTACCACCACCATGGTGGCGCTGGCCAGGTTTGC
Organism: Gammaproteobacteria bacterium; assembly: GCA_024277555.1. Classification (GTDB taxonomy): domain Bacteria; phylum Pseudomonadota; class Gammaproteobacteria; order Chromatiales; family Chromatiaceae; genus Thiolapillus. The sequence continues at coordinate 1,046 of JAJRUY010000123.1, forward strand.
CAATATCAGCGCATCAGCCAATCCAAGCACTGGCGGCCCGTCAATAATTACCAGATCGAATTTTTCCTCTGCCGTTTGCAATAACTCCATCATCCTGCCGCTTCCCAACATCTCGGCCGGATTTGGCGGCAAAGGTCCGGCAGTCATCACATACAAGCCATCCACCACATTGCTCTGAACAACCTCACTGGCCTTGTATTCACCTGCCAGGTGATTGGTCAAACCAGCTTCATTGGGAAGATCCAGCTCATTGTGCAGTGACGGATTGCGCAAATCCGCATCCACCAGCAACACATTTGCTCCCGCCTGCACATAGGTCAAGGCAAGACTAATTGCAGTGGTGGTCTTTCCCTCTCCGGCGATGGAGCTTGTTACATGCAATATTTTTGGAGAGCCGGATGGCGAGGAAAATGACAATGCCGTCCGGCAGGAACGATAGGCCTCGGCAATCGCTGATTTTGGCTCATCACAGGTCTTCAGGGCCACCGACTCGGCATCATTCTCCAGGCGCAGCTCGGGGATTACACCAAGGACAGGCAATTCGACAAGCTTTTCAAGCTCGGATGCTGATTTGATCGTATCATCCAGATGTTCGAACAAGAAAGCCAGGCCAATACCACCCAACAAACCAAGAACCAGCGCAATCTGCAGGTTTTTCTGCAGATTGGGTTTATAAGCGGCGCCCGGCACCTCGCCCTTGTCAATAATGGAAATGTTATTGGCTCCTACCCCGGCAGCTACACCAACCTCCTTGATGCGCTGCAAAAGACCATCATATAGCTCACGATTGGTCTCCATGTCCCGTTTCAGTGCTTGATAGTCCGTGCTCTTGCGCTGCAGTTCGAGAATCTGCCCCTTGATATCCGTCATGCGAGACTGCAACATGGCCTGCTCTCTCACTGCCGCCTGATAGCTGCTTTCTATGGATGACTGGATGCCCGCGCTTTCTTCAGCAATTTTGCGTTTGAGTTCCTCGATCTGGCCTTGCAATCGCTGCATCTTCGGATAGGCCGGCTTGAATACATGCAGATTGTCTTCATATTCTCCCTCCAGATCCGCCAGCTTTTCCTTGTAGGACTGGATCACTTCGCTGGCGGAAATCTGGTCAAATCCCTGGCTGCTGCTGTTTTTCATCTCCTGAAACCTGGACTCCGCCTTGATTCTATCCGCCTCTACTTCCGTCAGCCTGGTGTTAAGCGCCTGCAGTTTCTGCATCAATATGCTTTGCTTGGCATCCATATCCACAATCGCCCTTTCACCGGCATATTCCACCAATTTCCGTTCCGATTCTTCCAGATTGGCCCGAACTTGCTTGATACGATCAGAAAGAAAGGCTTTGGCATAGGATGAATTTTCGAAGCGCCTTTCCATGGTGGTATCGATAAAACTCTTGGCCAGGGTATTTACCACCTTGGCCGCCAGCTCAGGATTCGGGCTGTCGTAACTGACAACCACCAGCCGGGAATTCTTTATCGGGCTGACGGTCAGACTCGCCAACAGAAGATGCTCCAGCCCCCTGGTGCCGGCATTTCCCGTCTCACCACCAGGGCTTTCACTGGAAAAAAAGCTATTTAACTCCCGGAAAAAGGAAGGTTTCTCCTCTGCCCTGAATTGATCTGATGATTCCAGGCCCAGTTGCTCGACCACCCGCCTTGCCAGCGCACGGCTTTTCAGAAGTTGATACTGGGTTTCATAGAAATCATAGCTGTATGCTGCTTCCCTGGGGGTGACTCCTTCAAAATTGACGATTCTCACGGCCTCCCGATCAATCTGCAGTTTCACACTGCTGCGATAAATGGGGGTTTGCAGGGATGTCGCGATGGCGCTGGCCACCAGCGCGATGAGTGTAAAGAGAATGATTGTGAACTTGTGCCGGAGGATAACTATCCAGTAGTCCTTCAGGTTCATCCCTTCTTCATCACCAAAATCACTGCCTTGCACCCGGTCGTACAAAGAAAGCTCACGCTCCTCTTCCGACAAGGCCAATGCATTGCGGGGCAATTTGGGCTTATGGTTTTCCGGGTTCATGATGCGTCAGAACAACACTGTCCAGCCAACAAAACTGGTGAGCGTTTTGGTGAAAAGCTCCCATCCGGCCTTGCTGCCGCTTCTGTTCACGACAATAATGTCACCACTTCGCAGCACCGGGTCTGCCTGTTGACCAGACCTGACCTTGGTGTAGGACAGGATATATCCTGTAGTTTTCCCGTCAACGGTGCGGAATATGGCGACTTCAGAGAAGTCCGCCAGCCGGTCCATGCCCTTGGCGTTGGCAATCGCCTGCAGGAATGTGGTTTTGCCCTTCAGGGGGAACACGCCGGGGTTTTTCACCCAGCCCTCGACAGTAATCTTCTGGCTTTCATACTCCTTGATGAATACTGTCACATGGGGATCTTGCAGGTATTTTTCCCCCAGCACTTTTTCGATCCTGCGCTCTGCCTCCCGCGTCGTCAGCCCTGCAACCTTGACCGGGCCAATCAAAGGCAGTGACACATACCCCTGAGTATTCACCCTGGCAGCGCGACTCAACTCCCCGGCCTGAAAAACTTCCACTTCGATTACGTCCATCGGCCCGATACGATATTCATGGGAACCAGAATCCATTGTGCTGAGACTCTGGGCAACAGAGAAATCCGCCTCCGGGACATCGGCCTGTATTTCTGTGGAAACAGCTTCAAGCTTCTGCCCTACAGCAAGATCATCGAGAATATCCTCGGCAGCCGCCATCTGGGTCAGCGCCATGAATATCAGTGTTGCAAGAAAAAAGACAAACCGATTCAACATCTTGTTTGGATATGGATATGCACCTGAGCATAATATCACTGGAGCGCGACGAATGTTCAGCAGAAAAATCTGCCTGAAACAAGGGTTTGCACTATTCGGGCGCAATTTCTTCATCCATGGGTTCATGCGCCGGGATGACAGCTTATTGATTATCAAGAAAACAGCCTCCGGAAAAAGCCCAGCTCTTTTCTGGCGCCAGCTTCTCCTGCCCGATTCAACCCCGGAGGCTTGAGCATTTTTTCAGGATCAACATTTTCCCATGCACAGCGTGGGCGATCCAGCACCAGCCTCGCTGCCTCCTCTTTCCCCACATGTTTCCGGGCAATCAGCTCAGCTTCTGCCAGCAACGGCGGCCTGCTGTTGCAATTATGTGCATCCGTGGCCAGCAAATGCACAATCCCGTCACCCAGCATCTTTTCACCCCAGTATTTCGCAGCCTTGCCCAAACGCCCGGTGAGGCTGCCTGCGGTCAATTGAATCCAGGCACCCTCCTGTGCCGCAGAAACAAATTCCCGGTAGTGGCCCTTTATCCAGCCCAGGCGCTCTGGATGCGTTATGACAGGCACAAACCCCGCACCAAGCGCATCCAGTACAAATCGGTCAAAATTCACCAACGGCACATGGTGAGGCGGCTCGAACAGAAAATAACGCGACTGATTTAAGGTGGGAAATACCCCGCAGCGCAGATTCTCCACCAGTTCAGGGACAACCTGAATATCTGCTCCAGGCGCCAGCTCCAGATCAATTCCCAAGACATCCAGTTCGCCGCGAAATGACCAAACTGCCCCAGCAATACCCTCCAGATTATTGTCAAACAGACCGGGATAAATATGGGGGGTGCAGGCCAGATGTGTGATGCCATCATCCACCGCAATCCGCGCCATTTCCAGCGCAATAGACAAATCCCCAGCGCCATCATCGATTTTCGGCAATATGTGGCAATGCAGATCATACATTGGCATTGCCCCCTTGCTTTTCCGATTTACACAACTTCTGCCCATGCATGCGGCGCAATGCCTTCATAACCTTCCAGGCATGATGCATACCCCAGAAATAAACGGCAAAAAGCGCCAGAAAACCATAGAACATTATGAACTCGGGCACGCCAGCCCATTCTCCGGCCAGTCCGATTGCAGCCATCAGCAAGCTGATCCCCAGCATGATGAACACAGTGGCTCTAGCGCTGAATCCAGCAACCCGCAGGATATGATGGAAATGCTCCCGATCCGCAGAGAAAGGAGAACGACCCAGCATCGCCCTTCTGCTCATGATCGCCACGGTATCCATAATAGGTAGTGCAAACAACCAAATAGCAGTGATCGGCCGGATCAGGCTGATGGGTTCCTGGGTAAAACGCATCAAAAACCAGGTTGCCGCCAGGCCCAGAAACAAAGTTCCCGCATCTCCCAGAAACACAGTTGCCACCCGGCCATTGGCAAACCGGAAATTGAACAGCAAAAACCCAACCAGCACACCACAAA
>JAJRUY010000124.1 GCA_024277555.1 Gammaproteobacteria bacterium
GACATCGAAATGACGACCCAGGTTGAGCAGGGTGTGCTGCTTGACCTTGCCTTCCAGGCGCTGCGACTCGACCAGCCGATAGGTTTTGTACGGCTCGCCGTGTTGTTTGCTTTTGATGGTGGCGCAGCGGATAAACATCGGCTAAGGATGGCGCAACCGGCGGAGGAATTCAACTCTAAAAATACGATTATGGCACTACATTTCGAAACAGAAAAACTAACCCATTGATTTTATTGATCATTTATTTTTCACAAAAGGAAATAATCAATGGGTTAGGTTATTTTGAGGGTGGGGGCACTGAAGATGGGCTAAGTAAAACCACGCAGGAGCAGCTATCGAGCAATTGTCGAGAGCCTCAACACCGTTATCAGGGGCTTCAATTCTGATTCTGCTCCATCCTGCTATCCAGCTCAGCGCGGGAGGGCCAGGCCTGAATTACTGCATTCACCAGCGTGGCCAAGGGAATGGCAAAGAACACACCCCAGAAGCCCCAGAAGCCGCCAAATACAAGAATAGCAACGATAATGGCAATGGGATGCAGGCTCACTACCTCGGAAAACAGCAGGGGTACCAGCACATTGCCATCCAGCGCCTGAATAATGAAATAGGCCAGAGCCAGCCAGCCAAAATCTGCAGTCCAACCCCACTGGAACCAGCCTACCGCCAGCACCGGAAAGGTCACCACAGTGGCGCCGATATAGGGGATGATCACAGACAGGCCGACCAGCACCCCCAGCAGCATGGCATATTGCAGGCCGAGCAGGGTGAAGGTCACATAGCTGGCGGACCAGACGATAATGATCTCCCAGAATTTACCGCGCACATAATTGGATATCTGCCCATCCACTTCCCGCCACACATGCAGGGCGATTTTTCGGTTCTGGGGGAGCATGCTGGCGAACCAGTTCAGGATCAAACGCTTGTCCTTGAGAAAGAAAAATACCAGCAAGGGCATCAGCACCAGGTACACCAGCAAGGTAATCACCCCAACCACAGACGCCAGGGACCAGGACAATACCTTCTGGCCGATGTTGCCCGCTTCACCACCGATGGTTGCAATGACTTCCTGTACCTGATCAGCAGTAATCAGTTCCGGATACTTCTCTGGGAGCATCATCAGTGCTTGCTGACCTTCCGCCAGCATGTTGGGCAGCTGCTGCACCAGTTGGGTTACCTGGCGGGAAAGCAGCGGCAGCAAACCAAACAAAATCAGCCCAAGCGCGATCAAAAACAGTATAAAGACGACAATCACCGCCAGCATACGTGGCACCCCCAAGCGCTGCAGGGGAGCCACCAAACCCTCGAGAAGATAGGCAATGACAATACTGGCCAGCACTGGCGCCAACATGTTGCCCATGGTGACGATAATGATGAATCCACCAAGCAGCAGGGACAACAGCACCACCAGTTGTGGATCTGAAAACGTGCGTTTAAGCCATTGATAGATAAGCTGCATGATGACCCTAGGGATGTGGAAACTGATTCAGATAAATTTGATAGTGCTCATCAAACAGCGCCTCAAGCTCATCGATGACCTGTGCTGCAGGCTGCCCCTGCAGCATGTGGGCTGTCATCAGGGAAGTCGCCCTGTCCAGCAGGGCATCATGATTGATCATGGGAAAAGTCCTGCTCAGACGGCGCATGGCCGCGACCACGGACTCTTCATCAGGCCGCGGAATGTCCTCGGGAGCCTGGATTTCAGACGCCACGACAGCTTCATCGCCCTGTTCTTCCTGCTCCTGCTGCTGGTACAAAAACTCGGCAAACGCCTGCAAGCTTGCGCGGCGCGGTGCATCAAGACGGGAAAACATGCGCAACAAAAGGCGTTGCTCTCTGGGCAGGCTGACAACCTGGGGCAGCAAGCTTCAGGCACCCTTTTCGCAGTAACCGCGCGCAAACTCCAGCAATTCGTCCATGACCCGCATGCGAAACTTCTGCTTCTGGTGCACAAAGGAAAACGGGCGATGCATGGGAGGATCCAGCTCAAGCACTTCCAGGGTCTTTAGCTTTCGCTCCTTGGAAATGGTGGCTTCAGAAACAATGGATATACCCATGCCTGCTTCTACCGCACCTTTGACTGCTTCCGGGCTGCCCAGCTCCATGGAAATATTCAGGCCGTTACCACAGCCTTTTGCGTGGCAGATATATTCCTCGATCACCTCCCTGGTGCCTGATCCCTCTTCCCGGCAAATAAAGGGGTAATCCATCAGCTCGGACAGCTTCACCACTTTCTTCTTCGCCAGCCGATGCCCCTTGGGGACAATTGCGACGAGCTTGTCATCACGACAGTTTTCCACCACCAGGTTTTTGTTGCCCACCTGCGCCTCGACCACGCCCAGGTCAATCACATTGTTTTCCACCATGGAAACAATGCCTTCCGTATTTGACACCTTCAAATGAATAACCACATCTTCGTACTTCCTGCGGAAGTCCCCCAGCAGGGATGGCAGCATGTACTCGGCCACTGTGGTACTCGCGCCTATGGTCAGGGCGCCACTGATTTCACCAGTCATATTCTTGACCCTGTTTTCCATCTCTGCGTACAGATCAAAGATCTTATCCGCATAACCATAAACCAAGGTGCCGGCCTTGGTCAGGCTGATGCGGTTGTGGGTTCGGTCAAACAGGCGGGTGTTGAAGTATTCTTCCAGCTGGCGCACCTGAAAGGTCACCGCTGGCTGGGTCATGTACAAGGTTTCTGCAGCCTTGGTAAAGCTCAACAAGCGCGCAACAGTGAAAAATACCTGTAATCTACGGTCGGCCATAATACTGTCTGCTCCCAATACCGGTGGTGCGGATCATCCCCCTGGCAGATGCGAATTCCACAGGCACCGGTAATAAATTCAATTTATATTATAGACCGCTAAAGCATGCGCTTGCCACAAAAAAGCAATGGACCCTTTGCTTTTGATCAAAACCAATCCGGGAAAAGTACAATTGCCAGAGTGCAATAATGCTGGCATTTTCCTGAAAATTGACATAGCCTCTGGAGAAATGCGCGACAAAGCATTATTTGCACGACGCATTGACACCATATTCCACGGGTCAACGTCACGCAACAGCAAGAAACAGGTTCCAGACAAGGGAGACAAACCAATATGAGAATATCAGCCATCCGCAAACCACTGGGATTGCTTATTGGCAGTATGCTTGCCGCTACTGCTTTCAACGCCCAATCTGCCGGTTTTGCCATTATTGAACAAAATGCCAGCGGCATGGGCAATGCATATGCCGGCGCAGCTGCCGTCGCCGAAGACGCATCCACCATTTTCTTCAACCCGGCGGGACTGACCAATCTGCAGGGCTCCCAAGTCGTCACTGCTGGGCATATCATCATTCCCAGCGCAGATTTCAGCAACAGCGGCTCTTACGCCAATCCCATGCTTACCGGCGGCACACCCGTCGCTGGCTCGCTCCCGGGCAGCAACGATAATGGGGGTGAAACCGCCCTGGTGCCAAACCTGTATCTTTCAACTCAGTTAAATGAGCGGCTGTTCGCTGGCATTGGCATCAATGCCCCTTTTGGCTTGGCTACAAAGTATGACCATGACTGGGTGGGTCGCTATCAGGCCGTGCGCTCAGAAATCAGTACCATCAATATCAATCCAAGCATTGCCTACAAGGTAAATGATCGGATTTCTCTGGGTGGTGGCATCAGTGCACAACACATCAGGGCAACCCTGTCGAATGCCGTTGACTTTGGCAGCGTATGCTTTGGCCTGGAAATCAAGGAATTGATTCCTGCCGGCACCTGCTCCAGTGCAGGAGTGCTGCCTCTGCAAGCTGACGGCTACGCCAAAGTAAAAGGATCCGACTGGAGCTTTGGCTTCAACCTCGGAGCCATGATACATGTAACCGAATATACCCGCATTGGCCTGGCTTACCGTTCCAGCATTTCCCAGAACCTTGATGGCGATGCCGATTTCCGTACCCCGGCAAACTTCCAGGCGATCCTGAACATGGGCATCCCGTTGTTCAGTGATACCGGAGCGACGGCTGATGTAGATCTGCCCGAATCTGCTTCCATCAGCCTTTATCATGCTGTCAATGACCAGTGGGCAATTCTTGCAGATGTCAGCTGGACCAAATGGAGCCGCTTCGAGGAACTGCGCATTGATTATGACAATCCGGTTCAGCCTGACACGGTACAGCCTCAAAACTGGGACAATAACATGCGCTATTCTATCGGCGCCACCTATCGCCCCAACAATAAATGGATCTTTCGCGCAGGTATAGCCTATGATGAAACTCCGATCAGCAGAACCCTGGATCGCACACCACGCATACCGGGAAATGACCGCAAATGGGTCTCTGTTGGCCTGGGATACAGCTTGTCTGACAACCTGAGTATGGATGCCGGCTACTCTCATCTGTTTATTGATGATACAGATCTGGATGCACTGGATCACAGCACTGGTCACCAGCTGATTGGCACTTATGATTCGGATGTAAATATCTTCAGCGCCCAGCTAACATACAAGTTTTAACCTGGCGACCCATTGACAGTAAAAAGCCGCCTTTTATAGAGCGGCTTTTTACTGTGCTGAATAAAGCCTGTAGTCACGGCAATTTCCAGTTCCCTACCATAACCCTTGCGGGGCTTGCATGCCCGTTTGGGCAGTGCATTCCAGGCTGCTTCATATGCTAACCCGCATTTCTCACCGAGACGGAAACCGGTTATGGAAAAAGACCGATGATTCAGTCTGTTACCAATAACCAGACAATTGCCAACATCTTCACCTTGTCCTGTTCGGGTTTGTGCCCAATCCGGCTGCGCATTTTACCCGATCCCCCTCAAACCATAGCTACTGCTATACTTTCCGGACGATAGAACAAACTACTTTGCCGGATCGACAGGAATTCCCGAACCCCGGTGAGAAATGCGGGCTATCCCGGATGTTTCACCTGGAAGTCCGATGATTGTGCCGAGATTGTTGTTCAGAGGTGACTCTGATCGAATCAATAGCCCAAGCTATTGATGAGTAAAGAAATATCGTCTCTGGGCAACAAGATCGATGCAAGGGCGGACTTAACAAACACCGGTAACATATTGCGCTTTGCTAATATAGATGCAATGGTTAATAAAAACAGCACCTTATATTGTTATTTCAGTGTCC
>JAJRUY010000125.1 GCA_024277555.1 Gammaproteobacteria bacterium
CACCAATTTCCAGGGTGACTGAATGCCTAACCCAAGAAGCAATATCTCGTTGCCGTCCATGCTTTTTCCTCATGCCAGTAATTTTGGATATACTGGCACAGGTTTTTGGGATAATTCCACTCAAAACGTCGAGGAGCCTTCTTGGATCTGTAAGGTGAAGTTTCTGAAGTTTTTGTGGCTGAGGCAAGATAGCTGCATGCCCGTCCTGAATAAAAAAGCGATCCAGCTGTGCTGGATCGCTTTCAATATATGGTACCGAGGGCCGGACTTGAACCGGCACGGCCTTGCGGCCAATGGATTTTGAATCCATCGTGTCTACCAATTTCACCACCCCGGCAGTAGGCACAAAAGTATAACCGCAAAATGATTTGTGGCAAGTGTTGGTTTGATACCTGCTAAAATTCTGCTGCTATGCAAACCTCGGATTTTTCCTATATCTTGCCTTCGGAGCTGATCGCCCAGTATCCTGCCGCGCGCCGTACCGACAGCCGGTTGCTGGTACTGGATCAGGCGAGGGTGCTCGATCAGCATTTTTCCGATTTCCCCAGGTTTTTACAGAAAAATGACCTGCTGGTGTTCAACGACACCAGGGTCATGGCTGCACGCTTGTTCGGGTACAAGGAATCGGGAGGGAAAGTAGAAATTCTGCTGGAGCGGCTGCTGCCTGATGACCAGGCACTGGCGCAGATTCGCGCCAGCAAATCGCCCAAACCCGGCAGTCGGATTGCCGTGGAAGGAATATGGCTTACGGTGGAAGGCCGGGAAGGGGACATGTTTGTCTTGTCCATCCAGGAAACAGGATTTGCTGCATTGATGGCGGAACACGGCCACATGCCGCTGCCGCCCTACATTCGTCGTGATGATGGGTCTTTTGATGAATCCCGTTATCAGACGGTGTATGCGGCCAGGGAGGGATCTGTGGCCGCGCCTACGGCTGGTCTGCATTTTGATGATGAGCTGTTGTTGCGGTTGCAGCAGCATGGCGTTGACACGGCCAGGGTCACCCTGCATGTCGGCGCCGGAACCTTCCAGCCGGTTCGCGTAGAGAACCTTTCTGATCACGTCATGCACGCAGAATGGCTGCAGGTTTCTCAGGAGGTGTGCGACAAGATCACCCGTGTCCGGGATTGCGGCGGGCGAGTGGTTGCCGTGGGAACCACCAGTGTACGCAGCCTGGAAAGTGCGGCGGCTGGTGGCAGCCTCGCGCCTTATGAGGGAGATACGCAATTGTTTATTACTCCCGGCTATAAGTTCAAGGTGGTGGATGCACTGCTGACCAACTTTCACCTGCCGGAATCCACGTTGTTGATGCTGGTTTGTGCCTTTGCCGGTTACGATCAGGTTATGGCTGCATATCGCCATGCGGTGAAGCAACAATACCGCTTCTTCAGCTATGGGGATGCCATGTTTCTCACGGGAAGATAGCCCGGATGTTTCACCTGGACACTGAAATAACAACATAAGATGTTATTTTTATTAAGGGAACCTCGAATAATTCGTTTTTCGTCACCCCGGCGAAAGCCTGGGTCCATATAAATCAGCAAGTTATGGATTTATGGATTCCGGCTTCCGCCGGAATGACGATTTTTCGAGGTGCCCTTAACTATTACACCTAATATTAGCAAAGTGCAATATGTTGCCGGGTGTTTGTTAAGTCCGCCCTTGCATCGATCTTGTTGCCCAGAGACGATATTTCTTCACTCATCAATAGCTTGGGTTATTGATTCGATCAGAGTCGCCTCTGAACAACAATCCCGGCACAATCATCGGACTTCCAGGTGAAACATCCGGGATAGAGGACATAAAAAAGGCGCGGCAAGGGGTGCCGCGCCTAAAAGTTCCATCAAAGGAGGATGGAGGAGTATACTGAACCGCTTCAGTACCAACGTATTATCTGATGGTTTGCTGCACGGATGCATTGACAATCCTCAATGCAAACGCGAATGAGGTTGTTATTTGCGGTTGGTTGCGCAAAAAAATCAATAAAACCCCATATATTTCAGGTGCTTGTCTTGGCATTTCAAAAAAACTGGATTGGATCTTGAAGTTTGAGCTAAATCACAAATCGGTTTTCGGTCGGCAGGGGTGCTTGCAATTCAAGCGGGGAAATATCGATACGCCGGCATTTATGCCCGTGGGCACCTATGGCACGGTCAAGGCCATGACCCCGGAAGAGCTGGAGGGCATGGGCGCGCAGATTATTCTCGGCAATACCTTCCACCTGTGGTTGCGCCCGGGTACGGATATCATCCGCGCCCATGGCGATTTACATGATTTTACCCACTGGCAGAAACCCATACTCACCGATTCCGGCGGCTTCCAGGTCTACAGCCTGGGGCAAATGCGCAAAATTACCGAGGAAGGGGTGCATTTCCGCTCTCCGGTGAATGGCGCCAGGGTGTTCATGGGGCCGGAAGAGTCCATGGCCATCCAGCGGGATCTGGGCTCGGATATCGTGATGATATTTGATGAATGCACACCCTGGCCCGCGACAGAAGAGGAGGCGAAATCTTCCATGGAATTGTCCCTGCGCTGGGCCAGACGCAGCAGGGAAGCGCATGGCGACAATCCTGCCGCCCTGTTTGGCATCGTTCAGGGCGGCGTATATACGGACTTGCGCCAGCGTTCCCTGGACGGACTCATGGAGATTGGCTTCGATGGCTATGCCGTGGGCGGCCTGTCCGTGGGGGAGCCGCCGGAAGACCGCTGGCGGGTGCTGGATTACCTGGCGGACAAACTGCCAGCAGACAAGCCACGCTATCTCATGGGGGTGGGCACCCCTGCGGATATCGTCGAAGCGGTGAGCCGGGGCATAGACATGTTCGATTGCGTCATGCCCACG
>JAJRUY010000126.1 GCA_024277555.1 Gammaproteobacteria bacterium
CGCGACCAGAAACACCCGTACAGCCGTCAAGGGTGGTATTTTACTGGCATACTCCAGCCGCTGCCGAAAAAATTGGAACCCGCGCCTGAAATACATCCATCCACTCAAGGAATCTCTGATCATTAGCCCGCATGTTTCACCGGAATCCAGATTTTTCCCGGAGAGATTTTCGTTCAGATTGTTCGAACGGCCAAAAGTCGATGTCATTCATCGGCTTGCAGGCTGTTCGGGCAATCTGGGCGGAAAGATCCCGGGAAAAACTGGATAGCGTGACGGGTACAAAGTGTAACCCGGCCCAATTCGACGCAAGATAATGAATAGTATAGATAAACACCTGTATTCCGAGCGTTCTGGTGAAATATGCGGGTTAACCACCCTGATTTTCATTGCCACCACCATGGTGTGCCAAATCAAATTCCATCCGTTGGCGAACAGCTTCAAACAAGCCTGCAGCTGTAGCTACAGACACATTGACACTTTCCACTACTCCCGCCATGGGAATAGATGCCAGCAGATCACACTGTTCACGAACAAGCCGCCGTATGCCCTTTTCCTCACCGCCCATCACCATCACCAGCGGCCCCTTCAGGTTGACTTGATAGATGGACTGCTCTGCTTCACCTGCCAGCCCCACCACCCACAGCCCACAGGCCTCACGCAACTGGCGCAGAGTGCGCACCAGGTTGGTCACTTGAATGAAAGGCACGGCTTCCGCTGCACCACTTGCCACCTTGCAGGCCACGGGGGTAAGTCCCACAGCCCGATCCCTGGGTGCAATAACCGCATGCACACCCGCTGCATCAGCTGTGCGCAGACAGGCGCCAAGATTATGCGGATCCTGCACCCCGTCGAGTACCAGCAAAAAAGGTGGTTCCCGCAGTTCTTCCAGCAACTGATCCAGGTAGTCCTCTCCCCTGGCGGCAGGCATGGCGACCCTGGCCACCACCCCCTGATGCCGAGCACCAGGCGCAAGTTGTTCCAGCTCGGTTTTGTGTGTAGAAAATACCTGCGCCCCGGATTTGCGCGCTTCCGAAAGCAATTGGCCCAGGCGCCGGTCATTGCGCCTGCTGTCGAACCAGATACCCTGTATTTGTTCCGCCCCATGCTTCAGGGCGGTACGCACGCTGTGAATGCCTGCAATATAACGGGAGTTCTTGCTCACTGCCGTCTTCGTCGCCCGGAACGGCGTTTTTTCCCGGCCTTTTTCGGGCTTGCCGGTTTTTCACCACGAGCTGCCAGTGCAAGATCAATTTTTCGCTCATCCATATTGACTGCTGCAACTACGACCTGGATGGAATCACCAAGACGATAGGTCTTGCCACTGCGCTCTCCCACCAATTTGTGGGCGATGGGATCAAAATGAAAGAAGTCATGGTCAAGCGAGGTAATATGCACCAGTCCGGTAATGTACACGTCCTTGAGCTCCACAAACACGCCTAAACTGTTGACGCTGACAATCAATCCTTCAAACGGCAGTCCCACCTTGTCCAGCATGAACTCGCATTTCAGGGCATCGGCAGAATCCCGGGTGGCTTCATCCGAACGGCGTTCGGTCATGGAACAATGCTCGCCCATTGTGGCGATTTGCGGAAACGAATACTCAAAGGTATCTGCCCGTCCATCGATCAGCAGGTGCCGGATGGCCCGATGCACCAGCAAGTCGGGATAGCGGCGAATGGGCGAGGTAAAGTGGGTATAGGCAGGAAATGCCAGGCCAAAATGCCCGATATTCTCGGACGAGTATATTGCCTGCATCATGGAGCGCAGCAATACCGTCTGGATCATGTGTGCATCCGGCCGATCCCTGATCTGCTCTATCAGATCGGCATAGTCCTTCGCCGTTGGCTTGTCACCACCATTGAGTCGCAAGCCCAGCTGCGCCAGAAACTGATGCAGGTCATTGAGCTTGTCTTCGCTGGGGCGCTCATGCACACGATATAGCGCCGGAATCTTCTTGCGCAGCAACAGCCGTGCAGAGGCGACATTCGCCACCAGCATACATTCCTCGATGATGCGGTGCGCATCATGCCGCACCGTGGGGACAATGCCATTGAGTCGGCCATTGTCATCAAACACAAAGCGCGTCTCCACGGTATCAAAATCAATCGCCCCCTGCTCTTTCCTGCTTTCATGCAACACATGATAGAGGCGGTTCAGTTCTTCAAGATGGGGCAACAGCCCGGCATGTTTCCTGCGCAGCTTTTTGTCGCCGCCAGACAACATGGCCTCCACCTCGTCATAGGTCAGGCGTGCATGCGAGCGCATCACGGCCTGCAGGAAACGCGACCGCAGGATTTTGCCTTGCTTGCTGATATATAGTTCCGCTGCCATACACAGGCGGTCAACCTCGGGGTTCAGCGAGCACAGACCATTGGACAGTATTTCCGGCAACATGGGTATAACCCGGTCGGGGAAATAGGTGGAATTTCCTCGCTTGTAGGCTTCCTTGTCCAGCACTGAACCCACCGGCACATAGGACGAAACATCCGCGATGCAAACCAACAGCTTCCAACCTTTGGGTGTCTGCTGGCAATACACGGCGTCATCAAAATCCCTCGCATCAGCGCCATCTATGGTCACCAGAGGCAGCTTGCGCAGGTCAATTCGCCCTTCCTTGGCCGATTCGGGAACCTCTTCTTTCAGAGCCGCAATTTCCTGCTCCACTTCCTGCGGCCAGATCACCGGGATTTCATGGGCACGGATGGCGACATCTGTCTCCATGCCCGGCGCAAGGTGATCGCCAAGAATCTCTATCACACTGCCGATGGGCTGGCGCCATTTGGTGGGCTGCTCGATGATCTCCACCACCACCATCTGACCTTCCTTTACCCCGTTGAAATGCTCATCCGGGATGATGACGCGGTGAGTCATGCGCTTGTTGTCAGGAACCAGAAAGCCCATACCGGCTTCCACATGGATGCGCCCGACCACCTGGGTATGGGCGCGCTCCAGGATTTCCACCACAGAGCCTTCTCTGCGGCCACGCCTGTCCACGCCCGTAACCTGCACTACCACCCGATCATCGTGCCACAGGGGACGCATTTCCCGGGGAGACATGAACAAATCTTCTCCCCCTTCATCCGGGCGAAGAAAACCAAAGCCATCAGCATGAGCGATAATCCGCCCGGCAATCAGGTCTTTCTTGTTCACCACGCACAAACCGCCGCGGCGATTGCGCACGATCTGCCCATCGCGGAGCATGGCCTTGATTCGGTACGACAACGACTCCACCTGTTTCGGGTCTTTCAACCCCAGCAGTGGAGCAAGGTCTTCAAACTTCAGGGGAACACCATGGCTTTCCATGGTTTCAAGTATGAATTCCCGACTGGGAATAGGATTTTCGTATTTGCGCTCTTCCCGGGCGCGATAGGGATCACGTTTTTGTGATTTGTTCTTCTTTCTCGACTTGGCCACAGGCCTGTTTACCTTCTACATATCTTATTAATCGATAATACATTATACGCCCTTGCCCTGTTCAATACTAACTTCGGACTCATCACATCCTGCCCCACATCAAGGCCATGACAGGCAAGCTTGTTTATAATGGATGTGCATTCAAACAGGAACACGAGGAGCAGAAAACATGATCAAGCAAGTGGAAGGCGACATCCTGCTTACAAAAGCACAGGCTATCGCCCATGGTGTCGCTGCCATGGATCCGATGAACCAGGGGCTCGCCAAGTCCCTGCACCAAGAATATCCTGCCATGCACAAGGATTTCCACCATTGGTGCCACCAGCATCATCCGAAACCCGGCACCGCATGGATGTGGGGAGGCTCAGATGGTCTGCGTATTGTCAATCTGATTACCCAGGGCGGCGGATACGGACACGGCGGCAAACCAGAGCCTGCAACCATCCAGTACGTCAATCATGCATTAAAAGCCTTGCACAAAATGGCAACCAGGGAGAAATTCACCTCCATTGCACTACCTCGCCTGGCTACAGGGGTGGGCGGACTGGACTGGACTGAGGTAGAGCCACTTATCGAGAAACACCTCGGTGATCTGGATATCCCCGTGTATGTGTATGCTGTTTATCATGCGGGTATGCAAGCAAAAGAGGGATAGGCATATGAAACCAACAATGGAGGTTGACAGCTATAGCCGCAGCTTGTACAGTGCGCGCCTCAAGATCAAGAGAAAGGCAAAGCCTCTACTCTTGCCGAGGTGGTGAAATTGGTAGACACGCTAGCTTCAGGTGCTAGTGGGGGCAACCCCGTGGAGGTTCAAGTCCTCTCCTCGGCACCATTTTGAAAAACCATCACAGACTACCAAAAACCGCGAAAGGCACTGTTTTTACAGTGCTTTTTTTGCGTCTATAATTTCATTTTGTCGTCTCCCATTGTCTCCGAATGTCCCTTTTGTGGAGCGCAGAATGGTACTTTTTCAGCAAAAGCACGCACTGCTCACTGGTTGTAATAC
>JAJRUY010000127.1 GCA_024277555.1 Gammaproteobacteria bacterium
CATAGTTGATGGAGTCGGCAATGGCGCCGGTAATATCTTCTGTTACCGTAGCCTGTACCGACAGGTCACCATCCGCCAGGTCGCCCATTTCATCCAGCAGGCGGCGAATCGCTTCCTGGTTTCTCTGGTATTGCTCGGCGGTAATCCGCTCACGCTTGCGCGCCTGGCCAACCAGAACCACGCCAAGCAAAACCAGTAGCGCAGGAATCAAAGCGCCCAACGCGGTCACCAAGGGAGTATTGATTGGAATACCGGCCATTTTCATGTTCCCGGCTTCGGTACCGTAGAGCCTGATCAGCTCACGCGCATCTTCCGCCACCTTGTCTGAGGCCAGGGCAAGCAGATTTGGCGCATCCGCATCCGAGAACGCTCCACCTTCAGCCTGCGCTTCCTGGGACATCTCACTCATGCTGGTTTCCCCAACCGCTTCCAATGCCGGCAACACATTTGAGATCATGCTCAGGATCACACCCAGGGATTCATCGATATCCCCAAGAATTGCCTTGGATTCCAGCAATTGTGCTTTCAGGTTTTCATCGCCGACCGGCTCTATCCCCAAAGCAGCACTGCCATCAATCAGTGCATTGACCACGGTTTTCAACTCATCCACGTCCTGCGTCATCTGGTCTACAGCAAGAGCTGTAGCCGCCCCCCCGGCCAGCACTTCCTTCAGCGATGAATTGATACGCTGTGTCAGAAACAACTGCCGGGAAGCATAGAATACCTGTGTTGGCGCAGCCTTTCCCTCAACCAGCGCATTGGTAACCTCGGAGGACACCTCCAGCAAATCCGGCAGGGCATCCCTGATGGTACTGATGATTTCATTTACCGAAAGAATCGCTTCCTTGTTGTCAAGAATGGCATCCACATGGGAGCGCAGCTCCAACCAGGAATTTTCCAATTTACGCAGTTGCGGCTTCATGGTTGCAGGTGAAGGCGGCAAGTTCAGTTCAGGCTGCCCGTTCTTCAAAGCATCCAGCAACTCTGAAAACCGGCCTCTTGACTCCTGTACGCGAACAAACGAGGCTACTTTGCCGCTTGCAGCTTCTCTGGCATATTTGGCAATCCGGTGCGCAAGCACCTGTTGCTCGGAAGCATACAGAATATACTTTTCCAGATGTGCAGTGTGTGTTGCCCAGGTAACAAAGGCCAAGACCCCTGCCACCAAGGACACAACCAGCAACACGGAAAGCAGTGGAACCAATGCCGACCGGCTGGATTCTTTTTTTGCTCTAGCTACCATTTCAATACCCCATATATGGTGAGCTTGACTCACCCAACCAAATTATTACCTTGCGGCATAACTGCCCAAATCAAATGGGCTTTCTTGTCTGTTTACTGCAGCACTACTGTAAATATGCCCTGTCCTTTACTATCTCTATAGTGCGGCTGCCATGAAGTGCTCGTCATTGGCCAGTGCTGCCATGCTGAAAACCGGCCAAACACCGTCATCCAGCCCAAATACGTCATAAACATAACGCCCGAGGGATCCATCAAAATGCGCATCTGCAATTTGCTTGCTGAGCGGAAGATGGCGCATGCCAATCACGGTTGAAACCAGCAATCCTGTGGAGGCGCCACGGTTGCGAATAACCAGTACGCGAGACTGCTCATTTACCGCCACGGCTCCACCACCGATGAATTGCTGCAGATCAACAATGGGAAGCAGCTCTCCACGAATATTCGCCAGCCCCAGCATCCAGCCCTTGGTTCCGGGAACCCGGGTGACAGATTCCGGATAAGGCAACAGTTCACGAATCTCATTCATGGCGGAGATGACTTTTACCCCATCCAGCACGAAAGCAAGCCCCTGCCAGTCTTCTTCCTTGACCATGGTTGCAGGAACCAGCGATTCCTGCGCCCTGCTGCGCCGGTCTGCTGAGGCCAGCCGCTGCAGCACAGCCTGCAAATCCTGAGTATTATCCCCGGACATCAACCAATCAACTCGCCCACCTTGGCCACAAGCCGGGCGGAATCCACAGGCTTTACCAGATAATCCTTTGCCCCCTGACGCATACCCCATTCCCGATCCGTTTCCTGATCTTTGGTGGTTACTATGATGATGGGAATATGTCTTGTGGACGCATTTCGGTGAATCTTGCGTGTGGCCTGAAAGCCGTTCAGACCCGGCATGACCACATCCATCAATATCAGGTCAGGCATTTCTTCAATCGCTTTTTGCACGCCCTCTTCACCATCCGTTGCGACTACCACCTGATAGCCTTCGTCACCCAGTGCAGTACTGAATATATGTACCTCTGTGGGAGAATCATCAACAATCAATACTTTTGCCATATTCAAATTTCCATGTGTAAATTATTGTCATGCCGCCTTTGGAATATGCCGCCGTATGGCGTCCAGTAATTCATCCCGGCTGAAAGGTTTGGTAAGATATTGATCGGAACCGGCCAGGCGCCCCTTGGCGCGGTCGAACAAGCCATCCTTGCTGGAGAGCATTACCACTGGCGTGTCGCTGTAGGCCTTGTTGTTCTTGATCAACGCACAGGTCTGATACCCATCCAGTCTGGGCATCATGATATCGACAAAAATGAGATCCGGATGATGGTCTGCAACCAGAGACAAAGCTTCAAATCCGTCCGTAGCGGTTACGACTTCGCATCCTGCTTTCTTCAGAAGATTCTCCGCAGTACGCCGGATGGTCTTGCTGTCGTCGATCACCATAATCTTCAAACCGGAAAATCCGGTATCTGCATCACTCATTGCTGCCACTCATTGTCTTTACCATTTGCTGTCACTCGAACAAATATACTTCATTCCGCCTCCCAGCGACGCCATTCATGCCAAAGCAGTTTTTTTGCCGGATAAATAACACCGGGCAAAATAAACTCCGAAGCAAATCACAACCATTCACCAGCGCCTGGAACAACGCCTGCAGCCCCGCACCTCTTCCAAAATGCACTCCAAATTGCAGCCAAACAGCTTATGCAGCATTTTTCCGCCTTGTCCGTCAGACACGCTAATCGGGCACGCTCAACTGGATCCCGGTATTTCGCCTTGTCCAGGCCGGTCTTCCTCTGACAGAGCCAGGCAGAACAAAGCCCCCTAATCCCCTCTTGGCTTGCAAAAAACCCAGCCGCCCAATACCAACAGAGTACTCCGGACAAACTACCCGACACTCAACCAATGTAAAACGGGACGTCGTTCTCGCAACCAACTGTTATTATTTACAAACTGTTTTTTGCTTTTCTGCCTGCAACATAGCAAGCTATGTTTTCCAGCGCAAGGCCGATGCCAGAAATCTTTGTGCCAATCCACACCAGAAACGCAAACACAAACCACTATATATTTTCAAATCGGTAAATGTAGCATGTCAATCAATCTCGGGATTGTGATGGATCCCATAAAAACCATCAAAACCACCAAAGATAGCAGCTTCGCCATGTTGCTGGAGGCGCAGCACCGCGACTGGAATCTGTGGTATATGGAAATGAATGATCTGTTTCTACTGGAAAACCAGCCCATGGCAAGAATGAAGCAGCTACGCGTACAGGATGACCCCCATCACTGGTTTGAATTTATCGATGAAAAAACAGCGCCCCTGGACAGCCTGGATACGATCCTCATGCGCAAAGACCCGCCGTTCAACATGGAGTATATCTATGCCACCTACCTGCTGGAGCAGGCGGAAGCCCGGGGCAGTCTGATCGTAAATCGCCCCAGCGCCTTGCGCGATGCGAACGAAAAGCTGTACACGAGCTGGTTTCCTGGCTGCACGCCCCCCACATTGGTGTCGCGCAACCATCAGGATTTCTGCAGTTTTCTGGAAAAATACCGGGACATCATCCTCAAGCCTCTGGGAGGAATGGGAGGAGAATCCATATTTCGCCTGCGCCAAGGCGACCCCAACACCAATGTCATCCTGGAGACCCTGACCGCAAGACAGACCTGCTACGCCATGGCACAAAAGTTCATTCCGGAAATCAGCACCGGAGATAAGCGTATTCTGGTGATTGACGGGGAAGCCATACCCTGGGCATTGGCGCGGGTGCCCCAGGCCGGCGAGAACCGCGGCAATCTGGCAGCCGGTGGAAACGCCCATGGCATTGAACTTTCCGAACGTGATCGCTGGATTGTGGATCAGGTAGCACCCCGCCTGAAAGAAGCGGGGATTCTGTTTGCGGGATTGGACGTGATCGGCGACTATCTCACCGAAGTTAACGTCACCAGCCCGACCTGCATCCGGGAACTGGATACCATCTACAACCTCAATATCAGCGCCGTACTGATGGATCGCATAGAAAAGAAGCTTATCGCATGAGCACCGCCATTCGCCTCCTCGTCCTATGGCTCACTGCCACACTGTTGCTCGGTGCCTGCGAAAGGAACGATCCGGTTCACCACGGCCGCTTCCTGGCATTTGGTACCCTTACTGATATCAGCATTGCCGGTGTAGCCCGGCAGCAGGCAGAATCCGCCATAGAGGCGCTGGAAAGCGACTTTGCCATCATGCACAAAGCCTGGCATGCTTGGGCGCCAGGGCCACTGAGCCGTACCAACAATCTCCTGGCTGAAGGCGTACGCTTTGCAGCTCCACCCTCTGTGCTGAAGCTGATGCAAGTATCGGGACAACTGGCGCAACAAAGCGACAACCTGTTCAATCCTGCCATCGGGCGTCTGGTCAAGCTGTGGGGGTTTCAGCAAGATACTATGGAAAACCAGCGCCCGCCGGACAGCGCAGCCATAGCAAAACTGCTGAAAGCCAACCCGACCATGAATGACATCAATATAGATGGCATCCATGTCCAGGGCAGCAACCCCGCTGTACAACTGGATTTTGGCGCCATCGGCAAAGGCTATGGCATTGACCTGGCAATCGAACATCTCAAGGAAATGGGCATCCAAAACGCCATCGTCAACAGTGGCGGTGATTTACGCGCCATTGGTTCCCGCAATGGCCACCCCTGGCGCATCGCCATCCGCAACCCTTCCGGGTCAGGCACCTTGGGATTCCTGCACATATCCGGCGACGAAAGTATTTTTACCTCAGGTGATTACGAACGCAATTACCTGTGGCAAGGAAAACGCTACCACCATATTATTGATCCCCGAACAGGTTATCCGGCAGAAGGCGCCCGCTCGGTTACCGTTGTTCATGACAATGCAACTGTCGCAGATGCGGCAGCAACGGCACTGTTTGTAGCCGGCTCCGGCAACTGGCACAGAATCGCCCGGCAGATGGGTATCCAGTATGTATTACTCATCGACAGCAACAGCGTAGTACATATGAATCCTGCCATGGAAAAGCGTATTCAACTGATGGATGAGAGCTTGCCGGTGGAAATATCCAGCCCGCTGATTGACCCGGAACAAGAACCGAAATGACCACCGTTCACCAGCAGCATCACAACGAAGCCATGATCACCATGCTGGTGATCGCAGTGATTCTGCATGCGCTGGTATTTCTCGGCATCAGTTTTGAAATGCCGCCCCCCGCACCCCAGGCCACCCAGCCTAGTCTGGATGTGATCTTGCTGCCCACGCCAAAGAAATCATCACCCCCGGAAGACGCCGATTTCATGGCGCAGCAAAGCCAGCAAGGCGGCACGGACAAAGCCGGCCACACCAGGCCCAGGGCCGTTCCCAGCCAGCCCGCCCTGAAAAAAAGCCAGCAGGCATCAGAAGAACGGATACGCAGCGGCGCCAAAGCGCCGGAAAGACAGCAAAAACCCGAGCTCGTAACCAGCAAAAGCAAAACCGTGCGCGAAGTGCCGGCGGCACACAAGGCGCCGGTGAAAGCGCAACAAAAGCCAGATATCACCCAGTTGCTGTCCAGCACCCGCCAGGAAATCGCCCGCCTCACCGCAGAGCTGGACAGAAACAGCGAATATGCTTCGCAACGCCCCCGGCACAAATCCATCAATGCCAGCACCAAGGAATACCGCTACGCCGCCTACCTGGAAGCCTGGCGCAAAAAAGTGGAGCGAGTAGGCAACCTCAACTATCCCGACGAGGCCAAGCGCAAAAAGCTGTATGGTGATCTGCTGCTGCATGTGGCTCTGCGTGCTGATGGTTCCGTACAACAAATCCGCGTGGTGCGTTCCTCGGGGCACAAGATGCTGGATGACGCTGCCGTGCGCATCGTGCGCCTGGCCGCCCCGTTTGCGCCTTTCCCGGCGGAAATCCGCAAGGAAGTGGATATTCTGGACATCACCCGCACCTGGCAGTTCCTCAGCAACAACCGATTGTTTTCCGGCAAGTAAGAAGATGGGCTGATATAATCTATCCCATGAGTGAAGCTTCATCCCTCACGAATCATTTTCTCATCGCCCTGCCAAGCCTGCAGGATCCAAACTTCTCCCGTACCGTAACCTATATCTGCGAGCACACCCGCGAAGGCACCATGGGCATTATCATCAACCGCCCCAGCACCCTGCAGCTCACCGATATTCTGCACCACATGGACATCGGGGAGAGCGAACTGACTCCCTCTGAAATGCCTGTCTACATCGGCGGCCCCGTACAGGAAGACCGCGGCTTTCTCCTGCATTCACCAGCCAAACGCTGGGATTCCACCCTTCTGATTGGCGACGATCTGGCAGTAACCACTTCCCGGGATCTGGTAAAAGCCCTGGCGAAAGGCGAAGGCCCGGAGGAAATATTCTTCGCCCTGGGCTATGCCGGCTGGGGGCCGGGACAGCTGGAGCAGGAATTGCAGCAGGACGCATGGATTTTCGGCCCGGCTTCCAAGGAGATTCTTTTCCAGACCCCGGCAGAAAACCGCTGGGAAGCCGCCGCCAGGCTTGCCGGGGTTGATGTCAACCTGATCAGCAACATTGGCGGCCATGCCTGAACCACAGGCCACAACCCTGCTTGGCTTCGACTACGGCACCCGGAAGATCGGAGTGGCCGTAGGCCAGTCGCTCACCAGCACCGCCACGGCGCTGACCACCTTGCATCTGGTGAAAAACAAACCCGACTGGCAGGGCATAGGACAGCTGATCGAGGAATGGCAACCCGATGCCTTGGTGGTGGGGCTACCCATTGGGCCAGAAGAAGACGAAACGCCCATGACCGCCGCCGCCCGCAAATTCTCCAGGCAACTGCAGGGGCGATTCCATCTGCCTGTACACCTGGCCGATGAACGGCTAACATCCCGGGAAGCCTGGAGCCGCATCGGCGGCATCGCCATCCAC
>JAJRUY010000128.1 GCA_024277555.1 Gammaproteobacteria bacterium
AAAGACATATCACGGCAAATTTCCCGGTGCCTGAAGCACAACCAGCACTCCAAGTTGCCGGGCAGCAGAGTCATGTATGTAGAAGACAGCTTGACCCAGGCAGCCACAAACATGCAGACACTTGAAAACATGGGACTGGAAGTCACCCATTACCGGACTGCCGAAGCGGCAATGGCAAGCATCCGGCATATGGATTTTGACCTTGTCATCACCGATGTCCTGCTCAAAGGCGAAGCCACGGGCCTGACCCTGCTACGCCACATACGCAGCTTGCCGGGCGCCGGGAAACGCATCCCGGTGCTGACTCTTACCGGCTACGATGATGCAGCCAGACGCCAGGAACTGTTCCGCGCCGGCACCAGCGATTACATTGCCAAACCCGTGCTGAAAGAAGAACTGGTGATTCGCGTCACCAATCTGATCGGCAACAAGCTGTTGGCAGACAAAGTTGCCGGGCAACAGGCGCAACTCTACGACATGGCGGTACGCGATCACCTCACCGGCTGTTACAACCGGCACGGCTTTTCGGGGCTGGCCGGGATCTGCATCAAACACATCGAAACCAGACCCGACAACATGAGTTTTCTACTGCTGGATCTGGATCACTTCAAAAACATCAACGATTCCTATGGTCACGACGTGGGAGATCAGGTTTTGTCTGCGGTTGGCAAGCTATTGATTTTAGAGTGCCGCAGCGACGACCTGGTTGCCCGCTATGGCGGCGAAGAGTTCGTCGTCCTGCTTCCTCATTGCAAGAAAAAAGCCGCTATGAAAATCGCCCGGCGGCTGAGAAAGAAGGTGGAAGACCTGAAGCCTGCAGGCGTACACATCACCACCAGCATTGGCGTCACCCGATGTCCCAAGACATGCAAGCCAGACCTGGACAAAATGTTCAAGGCGTCAGATCAGGCCTTGTACCACGCGAAAAACCAGGGCCGCAACCGCGTGTCCTTTTACCAATACCAGGGAAGCTGAATCACACAGAGCCCGGAACTGACTTCCATGTTTTTGCAGTACTGAACAGCCATTCAGATGAAAGACTCCCCGTGGCGGCCGGGGAAACTCAGGAATGCATCCAGCTTATACGCCAGGTTCCACCAGAAACCCTTTGACGGCTCCTGACTGCTTTTCTGGCCATCGGCAATGGATACGATTCCGGCCTGCATTTTTCGCCTGATACAGCGCCCTGTCAGCGAGATCGAACAGCTCTTCCCGGCTATGATATTGGTCGGGAACAATGCCTGCACAACCGACGCTTACCGTAAGGCGGTGTTTCGTATCGCCATCCCAATAACCAATCCCGAGATCCCGGATGCCATCCACAATTTCCTGGGCATAGGTTTCCACCTGCTGCAGATCCGGCTCATTCATATCCAGCAGCACTGAGAATTCTTCTCCCCCAACCCTGCACACCCGATCACCAGCGCGGCGGGTTTTGCTTGCCAGGTATCCTGCCAGTTTTTTCAACGCTTCATCTCCCTGCAAATGCCCGAGCGCATCATTGAAACGCTTGAAATGGTCGACATCGATGATCAACAGGAACAGCAACCGCTTGTGCCGTTCGTTCAAGCGCCACATGTTCTCAAAATGTGCTTCGAATGCGCTTCGGTTGCACAAACCTGTGAGGGGATCCCGGGTTGAACTCTGCTGCAAACTGCCAATACGCTTTCTGCTAAGCAGGAATCCGACAATGCCCAATCCTGCCCAGACCGGCACCACGGGCAACAGCAATCCTGTAGTCATCAAGGCAGCCAGCAACAATCCCACAGAAACCGCCAGCGACAACAGCAACCGGCTGAAAATACCAATGAAACGGGAATATACCAAAATGGAGGCGGCAATCAGGGAAAGCAGTATCAGCCCAACTTGCCGCGGCAAACCCCGGGCGCTGGTTAGCACCGAGTTCTGCTGCAAGGAATTAAGTACATTAGCTTGTATTTCGACGCCGCTCATTATGCCTTCATTTGCAGCAGGAGTGACGAATACGCGGCGGATAGCGGCAGCCTTGATGCCGACAAAAATCGTCTTGCCCCGCAATGCTTCCGTGCTTACCTGGCCTTCAACCACATCCACAAAGGACAGCATCGGGAATGTCCCTGCCCCGCCGGCATAGGGAAACAATACCCTGTGATCCCTGATCCAGCTCCCTTCATGAATGTGTTTGCGATCAGAAAAATTCTCCCCAGGCAAGTCATCCATACCGGATCTTGCAGCAACATGCAATGCAGCAAGGGCGAGTCCCGGCCAGCGCGCCACGGCTGTCCCTGCAAGCAGATAAGTACCTCGCACAATGCCATCCCTGTCAACAGCCATATCCGTATGACCGATAGCTGCTGCAGAATCTGCAAACATGGGCAGAGGCAATACCTCGGAAACCTTTCCATCTTTCGGGTCTTCATCGCTGGCCATGGCCAGTATGACTTTTCCATGCCGGGCAATGGCTGCAGCAAGCAATTGATCACCAGCCGCATCCGCCTTGCTTGCTTCGGCAAAAAGCACATCAAAGGCGACCGGGCCAGTTCCGGCTATTGCCAGCTGATCGAGTAACTGCGCATGAATTTGCCTGGACCAGGGCCAGCGGCCAAACTTGCGCAGGCTTTTCTCATCCACGGCAACAATGACGATGTTATGTGGCTCTTTCTGTGGCAGCAGCGATATCCCGGTATCAGCTACCATCTGCTCAACACGCCAGGCAAGACCGGTATAATCGATAAACAATGCCAGCAGCACAACCAGCATCAGCAGGGTCACAGGTTTTTCAGCCCCTTTATCAAGCAGCATTTTCATAAAAAATACATGGTATTCAGAGCAGCAACAATACAGATCCAAGCACAAATAACACCAGAGGCAGATAGCTTTCCGGTTCTACCTCAAACCGTTGCGGGGTGCTGAAACTGCCAACATAGCCTTCCGCATCAATGGATTGCACACGGAAGTAATAGTAGCCAGACGGAGGCCGCGGCACCTGCACCCAGGGTTCAGTTGTTTTCTCATCCACGATCAAGTCCTGAAAATCTGCATCAGAGGCCAACTGTAGATGGTAGCGCGCAACACCATCCACCTCCTGCAAGGCCAGACGCAAATGATCTCCCTCCACAGCCGGCGGTTTGGCTTGCGGTGCCGCAGGAACAGGCAAGATCGGGATTTTTGCCGCCTTGCCGGGAGGCCCCTTTCTGCCTTCTGCAGTTACCGAAGACAGCCGGAAGAAATATTCTCCGGCATCCGTGAATTCAACGCTGGTATCCGTATCCGCCAGTGATCTTTGCTCCAGCATATCTGTAAATTCGGCATCGCTGGCCAGCTCGAACAAATAGGTTTTCACGTCTTTCACTTCTGCCCATGAAAACTTAACGGAACCAACATGCAGTACCTTGTCGGACAGGGGCTCACGCACCATGGGCGCTTCCGGACGTGCTTCAACACGGAATGCCTTGCTGGCATTCTTTCCTTCCAGTCCGTTGCCATCTACGCCACGCACCCGCACGAAATATGCGCCATCCTCCAGGTGGTGGTCTAACATCAGGCGGTTCTTCACCACCCGATCCAGTTTGATTTTCTGGAAATCCGGATCCTCGGCAACCTGCACCCGGTAACTTTGCGCCTGTTCAAGGCTGCTCAGGGGGATCACGGCAGGGAGATAGCGTATCAGGGAGGGAAACGCCTCCAAATCAGGGGGCGCTAAAAGCTTGATCGGCTGCAATGGCGGACTGTCCTTCTGCACCACTGTTCCAAAGTTTCCGGGGACATCCACATTCCCATAAGCATTGCCAACGCTGACAAGGCCATCCAGCACCTCGGTGCGTGAGCTGTCCTGTTCTATGCCGATACGAAAATTTGTGCCTCTTACTGCAGAATTTGCAGAAGTCGTGATTATTTCAAATCTGCTGTCCGGAATCCGTGAAGGATTGGCGTGCATTTTCATACGCCCCCGGCGCATTTTCAGCTTGGCATCCATGCTCTTGTTGCTTTTTGCCCCAAGGGCTGTGAGACGGGTGAATTCCAGCTCGCTTTGCTCCTGCAACAAAATACTGCTCCTGTCTTCCAGAAAAAAAAGCGCTGTGCTTTTCTCCCCGGTAATCACCCGGTCTCCGGCGGCCAGCGACATTCCGGGCTTCAGCGGCAGCTTTCTGCCATCGTTTCCAAACACCACATCAACCTTGCCGTTAACACTTTCAACCCGCACTTCAGACAGTTCTTCACGGACGATGTACAGGGGAATGGCGATTTTGGAGCCAGGTTGAATGGTGGCGGCGTTGCTGATATTGTTGTGTCGCAGGATATCATCCCAGTACCGCCAGTCCTTGAGGATCTTATGGCTGATATCCCAAACGGTGTCACCGGGTTTGACGGTGTACAGCCAATCCTCTGCCGATACAACAGAAGTTAGAAAACACATGAGCATTGCAGCCCAAAACCTATGCAAGCCCTTACTCATTCTAACTCCAGCCACACGTTACTACAGTATTTCATTAAGACTGACTTAACCCGGCACCCAGGCAGCCGATATGTAAGCAGGTAACTTTACCAAAAAAAACCTGACTCAATCCAATAATTCGGCATGTATTTGCGCCCCAAGCAGTATCATGCCAGCATCCGGTTCCAGTAATATCACCAGGGAATCTCTAGCCCGGATATTTCACCTGGACACTGAAATAACAATATAAGATGCTGTTTTTATTAACCATTGCATCTATATTAGCAAAGTGCAATATGTTACCGGGTGTTTGTTAAGTCCGCCCTTGCACCGATCTTGTTGCCA
>JAJRUY010000129.1 GCA_024277555.1 Gammaproteobacteria bacterium
ATGCTGCCTGTGCTCCTGGTTTTGAGTGCATGCAATGAGGCTGAAGTGGAAGAAAAACCGATTCGTCCGGTGCAGGTCTGGGTGACGAGCAAGGTACAGATTCCTGAGCCTTTGTCTTATTCCGGGCAAATATTTGCCCGTGATGAAAGCACCCTTGCTTTCCGGGTCAATGGCAAAGTGATCAGCCGTAGTGCTGAATTGGGAGATCGCGTAAAGGCCAATCAGGATCTGGCGCATATTGATACCAATGATCTGCAATTGAATATCGACACTGCCAGGGCCAGCCTGCGCGCCGCCCAGGAAGATTTGGCTACTGCGCGCAAGGAGCTCAAGCGGGTGCGGGATTTGTTCGAGAAAAAATTCATCAGCCAGGCGGTGCTGGATGCCGCAAGCAATCGCTTCAACACGGCCAGATCGAAAGTCAATGCCATTAAGGCCCAGGTAAGTATTGCGCAAAACCAGTTGCGCTATGGCACGCTGAAAGCCACTACAAATGGTGTTATCACCCAGGTTGGCATCGAAACCGGACAGGTTGTTGCCGCAGGGCAAGCTGCGTTCAAGCTGGCGCATGAGGGAGAGTATGAGGTTCGTATCCATGTTGGCGAACAGGTTGTGCCAAAGCTGAAACCAGATCAGCCCGTCAAGGTTTCGCTGTGGGCAGATGCAAACAAAACCCTTTCAGGAAGCATTCGTGATATTGCTCCTGCCGCAGGATCAAACCGCACATGGCTTGTCAAAATCAGCCTGCCAGCCCCTGGTTCGGAACTGAGGCTGGGCATGACTGCAAATGTTTTCTTTGTGACGGACACTTCCGATCAGCTTGTCTGGTTGCCTGCCACCGCCTTGTTTCAGAGCCGCCAGCAGCCAGCCGTATGGCTGGTCAATGAAGACGATACAGTACAGCTTCATGGTGTCGGCCTGGAGCAATATCTGGAAAACGGCATGTTGGTTTCAGGGCTGGAGGAAGGGCTTGCCGTGGTAGCTGTTGGGGTTAATCACCTGCATCCCGGCCAGGTTGTGCAGCCGCTACCTTATACCGGGAAAGCACATCATGCCCTTTCGCTCAAAGACCAGACCGGAGTCAGACCCGGGGTTGAGGAATGAGGCGCTTCAACCTCTCGGAATGGGCCTTGAGGCATCAAAACCTGGTTTTGTATTTTATTGTTTTAACATTGGTTTTTGGTGTATATGGCTATGGCAAGCTGGGTCAGTCGGAAGATCCGCCTTTTACTTTCAAGGTGATGCTGGTGCAGGTCGCCTGGCCTGGGGCCAGTGCCACCGAGATTGAGCAGCAAGTTGTCGATCGCATCGAGAAAGCCATTCTTGAATCACCACATGTAGATGTTGTCCGCAGCTTTTCCCGCCCGGAACAGGCCAACATTTTTGTGCTGGCCGAAGACAGTACTCTGTCGAAAGACCTTCCCGAAATGTTTTATCAGATCCGCAAGCGGGTGCGGGATATTGCCCACACTTTGCCCCAGGGGGTGCTGGGCCCGCTGTTCAATGATGAATTTGGTGAAACCTATGGCAATATTTTTGCCTTGACTGGAGATGGGTTCAGCATGGCGCAGCTGCGGGATGCGGCGGATGACATTCGAAAAGAGCTGTTGCGGGTTCCGGATGTCGCCAAGATACTGATGCTCGGCGAGCAGGAAGAGCGCGTATTTATCGAGATCAGCAACCAGAAGCTGGCCAATCTGGGCTTTAGCCTGCAACAGTTGATCGATGTGCTGAATGCGCAGAACACAATGCAGGCGGCAGGCAGCTTTTATACCAAACATGACCGGATTTTTGTGCGCCCGGATGGCCGGTTTGAAAGTATTGAGGATATTCGCAAGCTGCCAATCCCGACATCCGCTGGAGTTGTGCGTTTGAGAGAAGTGGCCACTGTTCGGGAGGCCTATGCCGATCCAGAAAATGACAGCATGCGCTTTATGGGCAAGCCAGCTTTGGGTATTGGCGTCTCCATGCGCACTGGTGGCGATATTATAAAGCTGGGTAAAAACCTGGATACTGCACTCCGGCATATCGAGAGCAGGCTTCCCGCCGGGATGGTGCTCCATCGGGTAAATGACCAGCCGCGTGCGGTAAAAAGCTCTATTCGGGAATTCCTTCAAGTGGTAGCCGAAGCGGTTTTTGTGGTGCTGGCAGTGAGCTTTTTCAGCCTGGGTTCGCGTGCTGGAGCAGTAGTGGCGCTTTCCATTCCTCTGGTGCTTGCGGGCACTTTCTTCTGCATGCATCTGTTTGGTATCGGGTTGCACAAGATTTCTTTAGGTTCGCTGATACTGGCGCTGGGTTTGCTGGTGGATGACGCCATTATTTCCATCGAAATGATGGCAGTAAAACTTGAAGAAGGCTGGAGCCGGCTGAAAGCTGCCAGCTTTGCCTACAAGACCACGGCTTTCCCCATGCTCACCGGGACCATTGTCACTGCGGCCGGGTTCCTGCCCATTGCCATCGCCGACTCAACGGTTGGCGAATATACGCGTTCCATTTTTCAGGTGGTAACCATCGCGTTGGTGCTGTCCTGGTTCGTGGCAGTGATTGTCGTGCCCTATCTTGGCTACCATCTGATCCCCGAAAAAAAACCTGATGAGCCAAAAAAACAGGGGCTGTTCAGCGTCATACCCAGAATGCAACATGGTTTGGCGGAAAAGTTTTACCGGCTGTTCCGGAAGCTGATCTGTATTTGCGTGGCACGTCCGGTGCTGGTGATCCTGCTTACCCTGGCCACCTTTGGCGGTTCCGTCTATCTGTTCCAGTTCGTGCAGCAGCAGTTCTTTCCGGATGCGACCCGTCTGGAGCTGATCGTCGATATGAAGCTGCCGGAAGGATCTTCCCTGCGAGCCACGAAAAATGAGGTAATAAAGCTGGAGCAATTCCTGGATGAAGAAACTGCGTATATTGAAAATTATGTAAGCTATGTGGGCAACGGATCACCGCGCTTTTATCTGCCCCTGGATCAACAGCTGCCGGACACCAGCTTTGCCCAGTTTGTCATCACCACCAAAAGCATTGCGGATCGGGAAGCCTTGCGCAGCAAGCTGATCACGCTCATGGACGGCGCCATGTTTTCACATATTCATGGGCGTGTAATCCGGCTGGAAAACGGCCCTCCGGTGGGTTATCCAGTGCAGTTTCGTATATCGGGTGATGATCTGTGGGTGCTGCGGGATATTGCCGGGCGGGTTGCTGCCGTGATGCGAGCCAACCCGCATCTGCGCAATATCAATTACGACTGGAATGAACTGAGCAAATCCCTGCGGCTCAAGATCGATCAGGACAAGGCGCTGGAGCTGGGAATCACCCAGGCTTCGATCAATCAGCTATTGCATGGCATGATCAATGGCGCAAGCATTGGCGAATTCCGGGAAAGGGATCAGACCATTCCCATCCAGATTCGGGGCACGGGTGAAGTGGATGATATTTCACTATTGCGCTCACTGAATATACCAACTGCTAACGGGCAAACCGTCCCCCTGCGGCAGATTGCCCATCTGCAAATCACCCAGGAAGAAGGTGTAATCTGGCACCGTAACCGGGTTCCCACCATCACTGTTCGTGGTGATATTTATAGCAAAATACAGGCGCCCACAGTAACCGCAGAAATCCTGCCCAGGCTAAAGCCCATTGCGGAGAGCCTGCCCCTGGGCTATCGCCTGGAAACCGGTGGTTCGGTAGAAGAAAGCGCCAGAGCCAACGCCTCCATTGCGGCCGGCTTTCCGCTGTTCATCGTGGTCATGCTGACGGTGCTGATGATCCAGTTGCAGAGCTTCCAGCGCGTCATCATGGTGGTGTTGACTGCCCCATTCGGGCTGATTGGGGTGGTGGTTTTTCTGCTGGCCTTCGACAAACCCTTTGGTTTTGTTGCCTTGCTGGGGACGATTGCACTATCGGGAATGATCATGCGTAACTCGGTTATCCTGGTAGATCAGATTGATCGCAATATTGATGAAGGCATGGTGCCGCGTGAAGCGGTAATCGAATCGGCTGTGCGCCGCTTTCGGCCGATTATGCTCACAGCCATGGCTGCCATATTGGCAATGATTCCCTTGTCCAGGAGCGTTTTCTTCGGGCCGATGGCGATTGCGATCATGGGTGGATTGCTGGTCGCAACACTGCTGACACTGCTGTTCCTGCCGGCTGTTTATACGGTCTGGTACAAAA
>JAJRUY010000130.1 GCA_024277555.1 Gammaproteobacteria bacterium
GTCAATCTTTTTGAACAAAGGCTTATAAAACAAATAGTTATGGATGCACTACAGCAAAAACCAGAGCCCCATGTTTCTAACCAATTGAATCTATTCGATTTTTAACCGGACGCTAGTGATGATAAATTATTATAAAAACACCTCTGTATAATTAAAAAAAAACGAATAATCAGCAAGTTGCTGCATTGGCACAAGTCATGCTTGCCATGCCCCAAACAAGCAATAAGCACTAATGGATGGATGAGCATGAGCCGCCTGACCACCACCTTCAGCAACACCACATCCACGCCGGAATCCCTGGCTGCCCGGGAAGCCAGGTTTCAGGCACTCATCGGAAGATACATGAACGATCTGTTCCGCTACGCCTATTGGCTGGTACACGACAAGGCGGTAGCAGAAGATCTGGTGCAGGAAACCATGCTGCGCGCCTGGAAATCCATGGACAGATTGCAAAAACCCGAAGCGGCCAAAGGCTGGCTGATCACCATTTTGCGCCGGGAAAACGCCCGCCGCTTCGAGCGCTTTCAGCCACGGTTCAGCACCATGCCCACAGAAGCCCTGATGGACGGGCGCAAGGACTATGACACCTCCACCGAGGCATTCGTATTGCGCAATGCCATTGCCGAACTTCCCGAAGACTACCGCGAGCCATTGTTATTGCAGGTGATTCATGGCTATTCCCAAAAGGAAATCGCGGCAGAGCTGGGCATTTCCGTGGCGGGCGCCGGCACCCGCCTGTTTCGCGCCCGCAAGAAACTGCGGGCGCTGGTGGAAGAGCCTCCGAATAACTCCTGAATCGTCAACAAGACTTTTTCCCTGTTCCCCGGCATGTTAGCCTTGGCGGATATTCACTGTCCGGAGTCATGACATGCCCTCATTCGATATTGTTTCCGAAGTAGACCTGCAGGAAGTGCGCAATGCCGTGGATCAGGCCAACCGCGTGATCGGCACCCGCTTCGACTTCAAGGGCGTCGATGCCAGCTTCGAACACCAGGAAAATGAAATCACTCTCAAGGCAGAGCAGGAATTCCAGCTACAGCAGATGCTGGACATCCTGCGCGAAAAACTGGCCAAGCGCAGTGTGGATGTCAGGGCCATGGACATCAAGGATCCACAAACCAGCCTCAACGCCACCCGTCAGCAAATCATCATCCAGCAGGGCATCGAATCCGATGCGGCGAAAAAGATCGTGAAGGAAATCAAGGCGGCCAAGCTCAAGGTGCAGGCGCAGATCCAGGGTGACCAGGTGCGCGTCACCGGCAAGAAGCGTGATGATCTACAGCAGGTCATCGCCCTGCTCAAGGAAAAGGACTACGGCCTGCCCCTGCAGTTCAAGAACTTCCGCGACTGATCAAGCCCGTGCCATGCAGCCCCGATAGGGGTATTCCGTCAGCGCCGCCAGAACACCGGGCTGAGCAGCACCAGCAGGGTAAAGATTTCCAGACGCCCCAGCAGCATGGCGAAACAAAGTATCCACTTGGCCGAATCATGCAAACCGGCATAGTTGGCGCCAACATCTCCCAGCCCCGGCCCCAGGTTGTTGATACTGGCAGCCACCGCTGAAAACGCGGTCATCAGGTCGATTCCCGTGGCCGCCAGCATCAGATACATCATGATGAAGCTGGCGACGTACAGGGCGAAAAAACCCCACACCGCCTCCACCACCCGCGGAGGAATGGTCTTGTCCCCCACCCGCACGGGTATCTGTGCATTGGGATGCACCAGGCGTGCGATTTCCCGCATTCCCTGCTTGATCAACAGCAGGAAGCGGATTACCTTGATGCCGCCGCCGGTAGATCCGGCGCAACCGCCGACAAAACTGGCAAATAGCAGCAGAATCGCAACAAATCCCGGCCAGTTGTGCCATTCGGCGGTCGTAAAGCCTGCCGTGGTGCCAATGGAAACCGCCTGAAACAGGCCATGCACAAAATCCTCACTAAAGGATTCATGGGTGGCGCTGAAATGCAGACCCAGGATGGTCGCCAGCACCACCAGGGTCAGCAGCAGCAGATAGAAGCGGAACTCGGAATCCTGCCAGTACACGCGCAGGCTTTTCTGCCGCACCACGGTAAAATGCAGGGCGAAATTGATCCCGGCAAGAAACATGAACACCACACCGACCAGATAGATGGCGGTACTGTCGAAATAGCCCATGCTGGCGTCATGGGTGGAAAAGCCGCCGATGGCCACGGTGGAAAAGGCGTGGCCGACGGCATCGAATGCCGACATGCCTGCAACCCAGTAGCCCAGGCCACAGGCCACCGTAAGCCCCAGGTAAATGTACCACAGGGCCTTGGCGGTCTCGGTGATGCGGGGGGTGAGTTTGGAATCTTTCATCGGCCCTGGAGTTTCCGCCCGGTACAGCTGCATGCCGCCGATGCCCAGCATGGGCAGCACCGCCACCGCCAGCACGATGATGCCCATGCCGCCCAGCCATTGCAGCTGCTGGCGGTAATACAATATGGATTTAGGCAGGTCGTCCAGCCCCACGATTACCGTTGCACCCGTGGTGGTCAGGCCGGATACGGATTCAAAAAATGCATCGGTAATGGACAAATGCGGATATTCGGCCAGGGCAAAAGGCAGGGCGCCGGTGGCGGAAAGCACGGTCCAGAACATCACCACCACCACAAACCCGTCCCGCAGCCGCAACTCCCGGTGCTGATGACGAACCGGCAACCAACTCAAGGCTCCCACGGTCAGGGTGATGCCAAAAGCCACCAGAAATGCCGGGTGTGCGCCGTCGCCGTACCCCAGGGACACGAACAACGGTGGCAGCATGGTGATGCTGAACAGCATCAGCAGCACTCCCAGGATGCGTTGCACGACGAACAGATGCATGCTGGATTATCCCGGTTCTTTCCGCGTCACAGGAAGGTGATTCCAACCTGGAACAGTTTTTCCACATCACTGATGCGCCGCTTGTCCACCAGAAACAGAATCACATGGTCTTCCGATTTGATGATGGTGTCGTGATGGGCGATGATCACCTCCTTGCCCCGCACAATGGCGCCGATGCTGGTTCCCTTGGGCAGCTTGAGAGCGCCAATGGCCCGTCCCACCACCTTGGAGGAGTTGCTGTCACCATGGGCGATGGCCTCGATGGCCTCCGCCGCACCCCGGCGCAGGGAATGCACCATTACTACATCTCCGCGGCGCACATGGGTAAGCAGGGTGCCGATGGTGGCCTGTTGCGGTGAAATGGCCACGTCGATACTGCCCGCTTCCACCAGATCCACATAGGCGGCCCGGTTGATCAGCGCCATCACGTTCTTCGCCCCCAGACGCTTGGCCAGCATGGAGGAAAGGATATTGGCCTCATCATCGTTGGTGACGGCACAGAAGACATCCGTCTCTTCGATATTTTCTTCCAGCAGCAGATCCTCATCTGCCGCATCGCCATGCAGTACGATGGTATGGCGCAGCTGCTCGGCTGCGCTCGCCGCCCGCTGGGCATCCTGCTCAATGATTTTCACCCGGTAATCCTTTTCCAGACGCTCCGCCAGGCGGCAGCCGATAGCGCCACCTCCGGCAAAAATCAGCTTGCGGTGGGGCTTTTCCTCACGCCGCAATTCCTTCATCACCGCCGGGATGTTTTCCGCCGCTGCAACGAAGAAAACCTCATCCCCTTCTTTGATAATGGTATCGCCTTCCGGCTGAATCGCCTGGCCTTCCCGATAGATCGCAGCCACCCTGGCCTCTCC
Source organism: Gammaproteobacteria bacterium (assembly GCA_024277555.1). Classification (GTDB taxonomy): domain Bacteria; phylum Pseudomonadota; class Gammaproteobacteria; order Chromatiales; family Chromatiaceae; genus Thiolapillus. Next base: position 3,705 of record JAJRUY010000130.1, read on the forward strand.
GCCGTGCAGATGCTGGTTCAGTTCACGCAGTTCCTGCCCCACCAACGGGCCGCCTTCGTAGGCGCGCACTGCCACCAGCTGCACCAGTCCGCCGGCAAAATCCAGCACCTGCAGGGCGCCGGGGTATTTCAGCAAGCGCTGAATGTATTCCGTGACCAGCTCTTCCGGGCTGATCAGCACGTCAATAGGCAAGCCGCGCTGACTGAACAACGAGGGAAACTTGTTGTATGCCGGCGCCCGCACCCGGGCGATCTTGCGCGGGGTGTGAAACAGGGTCCAGGCAACCTGACAGGCGACCATATTGGTTTCGTCGTTGTTGGTCACCGCGATAATCATTTCGGCATCGTCGGCGCCTGCCCGGGTCAGCACATCCGGGTGTGCCGCATAGCCCTGGATGGTGCGCAGATCCAGCTTGTCCTGCAGGGACTGTAGCAGCCCCGCATCCCGGTCCACCACGGTAATGTCATTGGCTTCGCTGGCGAGGTTGATGGCCACGCTGGTGCCAACCTGCCCGGCGCCAAGGATAATGATCTTCATCGCCGGTCCTTGATCTCGATCCCGACACCGCGCAGTTTGCGGTACAGATGGGTGCGCTCCATGCCCACTTCCTGGGCCATTTTGCTTACATTGCCGTCATGCTTGTCCAGTTGATATTCGAGATACACCCGTTCGAAATCTTCCCGCGCCTTGCGCAGGGGCTGGTCAAAAGATATACCCGGAAGACCGGCCTGCACCGACTCGCCTTTCATCCCTCCCATGGCGGTTTCCACATCTTCCTGGGTAATCTCGTCACCAGCTCCCAGAATCAGCACTCTTTGCACTAGGTTGCGCAGCTCCAGAATATTGCCGTGCCAGTCGTGGTTGCGCAGCAGGTTTTGCGCGCTGACGCTGAAGTGCCGGTAGGGAAGTTTTTCGTGGGTAACGAAATAGTCTACATAGTAGTTGAGCAGTTCCGGCACGTCTTCCCGGTGCTCCCGCAGAGGCGGTATCTCCAGTGGCACTACATTCAGATGGTAGAACAGGTCTTCGCGAAAATTCCCGGCATTCACCTCTGCCTGCAAATCCTTCTGGGTGGCGGCGATCACGCGGATATCCACCTTTACCGGCTCGCTACCCCCAACGCGCAGGAATTCACCGGTTTCAAAGGCACCCGCCAGTTGCGCCTGGGATTCCAGATCCATGTCCGCAATCTCATCCAGAAACAGGGTGCCGCCATTGGCCTGCTCCAGGCGCCCATAGTGAATTTTGCCGTTTTGTTCGCTGCCGAAAAATTCCAGGGAGAAATTGCCCTTGGCGGTAGCGCCAACGCTGACATCGATAAAGGGCCGTTCCTTGCGGCTGCTCTGGGCGTGCAGGTAGCGGGCAAAGGTTTCCCGGCCACTGCCGGCCTCGCCAGAAATCAGCACCCAGGTGTCGTGCTGGGCGATGCGTTTGACCTGCTCGCGCAGGCGCTGCATTACCTGGCTGTGCCCCACCGGCTCGAGGACGGGGCGGAAATGCCGCCGCAATCCAACATTTTCCATCACCAGGCGCTCAGTCTCCAGAGCGCGCTCCACGGTGAGCAGCAGCTTGGCCAGGGACAGGGGTTTTTCCAGGAAGTCATAGGCCCCCAGGCGGGTGGCCTCTACTGCGGTCTCCACCGTACCATGACCAGACATGATGATTACCGGACAGGGCAGGCCATCCCCTTCCGACCATTCTTTTAGCAGGCTGATGCCGTCGATATCCGGCATCCAGATATCCAGCAGAATCAGATCCGGCCGCCGCTCGCGCAGCGCCGCCCTTGCCGCCTCCCCGTTCTCCGCCAGGCTTACGCCATAGCCTTCATCTTCCAGGATGTCCTTGACCGAGTCGCGGATATCCGGCTCGTCATCCACTACCAGGATGAAAGGTAAACTCATAACCCCCTTGCTCCTTCTATTGCCTGTACATACTTGGCTGGCAGGCGCAGGACAAACCTGGCGCCCCCTTGGGTGCGGTTTTCCGCACAAATGCTGCCCCCATGTTCCTCTACGATTTTCTTCACAATTGCCAACCCCAGACCTGTGCCCTTTTCCTTGCGGGTTACATAGGGTTCAAACAATTGTTCGGTATCTTCTTCCTGAAAACCGCTGCCATTATCCTCCACCACGATCTCCAGGAACAACATTTCCTGGTCCTGGGGCTGATAAACGCTGGTGCTGACGAGAATCTCCGGTTTTTCGCAATCCCGCTGCGCCTCCTGTGCGTTCTTGATCAGATTATGCACTACCTGGCGAAATCTTACCGGATCGACTTCCACTACCACTCCTGGTGCTCCAGGCTCAAACATCAGGCTGTTGCCATACAGTGCCAGCACATCCGCCAGAAAATCATCCGCCAGCAGCGGCTGGGCATCCAGGCGCGAGGGTTTAGCATAGTCGGAAAAGGCGTTCACCATGGATTTCATGGCCTCCACCTGGTTGACGATGGTGCGGGTGGCGCTGTCCAGCACCTTACGGTCGTCTTCCGGCAGCTTGTCCAGATATTTGCGGCGCAGGCGCTCGGCAGACAGCTGGATCGGGGTCAACGGATTCTTGATCTCGTGAGCCAGCCGCCGCGCCACCTCGCCCCAGGCTGCATTGCGCTGCGCCTTTACCAGGGTGGTCACATCATCAAACACCACCACGCAACCGATCTCGCTGCTCTTCATCACTTTCAGGCGGGTGTAGCCGCAGATCAGGAACTGCCGCCCCTTGGGCCGGTTCAGCACCAGCTCCTTGCGCCAGTCCTGTTCCCCGGCTTCCATGGTACAGGCAAGCAGCCCGACAAAAGCCTCCAGCTGCGGATAGTCCCGGGCCAGCTGAACGAAGGGCTGGCCGATATAGCGGGATACATCCGCACCCAGTATCTGTTCTGCGGCACGGTTGGCAGTGCGCAGATTGCCTTCCGCATCTACCGCCACCACACCGGTGGAAAGGTGGTGCAGCACCGCTTCCAGGTATTCGCGTTGAAATTCCAGTTCCTGCTTGCTTTGCTCTGCCACATCCCGCGCCTGGGCCAGCCGCCGGGTCATGGTGTTGAAGGAAGCCACCAGAAAACCCAGTTCGTCATGATACCTGGGCACGGGTATCCGCCCATCCAGTTCGCCATCGGCAATGGCGCGGGTGCCTTCGGCGATGGCCTGGATAGGAGCTACCATGCGCCGGGAGGTATAAAATGCCGCCCAAACCGCAGCAAACACGCTCACCAGCAGTACCAGAGAAAGAGCCAGGATGAAGCTGAATTTGATGGATCCGCGCAGATAGGCTCGCTGCCGGTAGGCAGCATAAGCACTTTGCACATTTTCACTCAGTTCGCTGATACGCTCTGAAGTCGGAAAAATCGCCTGCAATATCAGCCCCCGGGATAAATCCGCCACCAGGGTACGGATATGCAGTTCGTCGGAATCACCGTAAGACATGAACTGCACATAGTTCTTGCCGCTCACTACCTGTTGCAGGATCAGGGGATCCGGCGTATTCGGCACCAGCACTTCGGGATTGACATGGCTGTAAGCCAGAATTTCCCCCTGGGGGGTGGCCAGCGCTACTTCCGTTGCACCGGAGCGACCACGCAGATCACTCAGAGCCAGGGTCAGTGCCGTCTGGGAGCTATCATCGATATTCTCGAGCATCTGCTCTGTATAACGCAGCAGCAGGCGCTTGTTCATGTTGAGGGTTGCCTGGTTCAGCTCCAGGGCATCGGCCATGGCGGAATCGATCTGCACATTGAACCAGCTGTCTATACCCTGCATCAAAAACTGCAAAGAGTAATAGTAGACGATACCCGCCGGGGCGATGCCCAGCAATACAAACATCACCACCATGCGCGCCATCAGCCGTGCACCGGCTGCATTGCGCCGGTAGTCACGCAGCAGGCGCACCAGATTCAGGGTGACGACGATGGAAAGCGTCACCAGTCCGATGACGATGAATACCAGCAGGGGAATGAACCAGCGGCTCAGTTCTTCAGATTTGAGGATTGCACCGCTGAGAAAATGCAGCGCGAACAACAGCAGCAGCAACAGCAGGGCGACCGCCCATGCCCCGGATCTCCAGGCCTTCAGGGTTGCAACCGCCATTCATATACCTTGCTGCTCAAATGCCAGCCGGGGGACAGATAGGCACGCGGGCGCAAGGGCAGGGGCAAGGCGCCGATGTCATGGGCAGTCTGCACCTTGACCAGGTAAAACACCCCTTTTTTCAATGCCCTGGCGGGGATAATTTTTTTTTCCTTCAAATCCCCCAGAGCCAGCAGAGCCGCATCCCGGGTGGCAAAGCGGCGGCGGGTTCCCGTATCTGCATCCAGCACTTCATATTCTTCCGCCAGGGGATGAAAACGAAGCTGCCGTTGAATCTTTTTCTTTCTCAAGGCGCTGCGCCAGAATGAAGCATCCTCGGGGTCGATAACCACTTCTGTTTCGAAAGTCAGGGGAACACCATTTTCCAGAGCCTCTTCCATGATGTCACTTAACTGGTAGTTCTGTAACAGATCCAGCACGATCCAGCCATTTTCCTCACCAATGGCCACGGCCTTGTAGGAAATGCTGGCGGCATGCACAGGCGCGAGAAACGCACCACAGAAGATCAGCACACAACAGCGCGCCAACACCTCAAATTTCCTGCTTTTCCAGTAACGCGTAATAAAAGCCATCTGTCTCCAGCGTGTCCGGCAACAGTTGCAAGCCATGCTGCGTACCGATACCCGTGCGGGATGCAAGCATAACAGCCCTTGCATCTGCGTGTTCCCTTAAAAAAACACCAATCTGTTCATCATTTTCCTGCGGCAGCAGGGAACAGGTAGCGTACAACATTCTGCCGCCCGGCTTGAGCAATGACCACTGGGCCGCCAGAATCTGTTTCTGCCGCTGCACCAGCGCCCCCACATCTGCAGGTCGGCGCAACAACTTGATGTCCGGGTGCCGCCGTATAACCCCGGTGGCGGTACAGGGCGCATCCACCAGAATGCGATCATAGGCAAGCTTGCCCCAGGCTCCTTCCGGCCGGGATACATCCCCGGCAAGCAGTTGCGGATTGAACCCCAGGCGCTGCATGTTTTCCGCCACCAGTGCCAGGCGCTGTGCATCCACATCCACGGCAACCAGATCCAGATCCGGAGTATGCTCCAGCAAATGCCCGGTTTTCCCACCCGGCGCGGCACAGGCATCGAGTACCCGCATGCCAGGCTGTGCATCGAGCAGAAAAGCGGCCAACTGCGCACCGGCATCCTGCACCGAAACCTGCCCATCACCAAACCCCGGCAAACGGGAAACGGCCACCGGCTTTTCCAGCATCAAGGCAGACGCAATACCAGGCACCGACCGACCTTTCAGTCCCCCGGCAGCCAGCTCGGATATATAGTCCGACAATTCGCAACGCTGCAGGTTCACGCGCAAGGTGAAGGGCGGGCGCAGCTGCAGGCCTTTCAGCACCGCTTGTGCCTGTTGCGGCCAGGCTTTGTGCATGGCATCCACCAGCCATCCAGGTTGGTTAAAGCGAACTTCCGGGGAGTCCTGGCGTTCGATTTTTTCCGTCAGTTGCCGACGCTCACGCTGAAAGCGCCTGAGGCTGCCATTGACTACTGCCACCGCCCATTTCTTTTTCAGCAGCCGCGCCGCGCCTGCGCTCTCTCCAATCGCAGCATGGGCAGGAATGCGAGTAAAAACAATCTGATACAGGCCAGACAGCAGCAGGGCACGAACATCCTGATCCTTTTTCTTCATGGGCTGCCTGAGCAGTTGTCCGGCAATGGCATCGAGATAAAAAAATTCCCTGCAGACACCGTAGGTCAGTTCCGCCAACAGCGCACGATCACGCTCTGCTACTTGCGGCTGATGCACCCGCAGAGCCTCGGTCAAGGAATGTCCGTGCAGCACATCCGCCAGCACCAGGCCAACCCTGCTTCTGAGAACTGTGCCGTCATTGCCTTTCTCAGGGTTTCCAGCTTTGCGCCGCCATGGCTCGCCAGATGCATTCCGGGTCGACGGGCTAGCCAAGCAGAATCCCCTGGATGTTCTGGGAGTTGATGAAATCTTGCGCTTCCATGGCGCGTTTGCCCGGCATCTGCAGACGGGTAATGCGCAGCAAGCCATCTTCGGTGGAAACATCCACACCGTTGCGGGTTGCAGACATCACGGTGCCGGGCTCTGCCGTCATGCCATCTATGGCGTGGGCATTCCAGATACGCAGGTGGACGCTCTCGTAGCGGGTAAAGGCCACCGGCCAGGGGTTGAAGGCGCGTACCTGGCGCTCGATTTCCACCGCCGGCCTGCTCCAGTCGATCTGCGCTTCCTTTTTCTCCAGTTTGGCGGCATAGGTGGCCGCCGCATCATTCTGTGCGACCGGCTGCAAGGAGCCATCGGCAATTCCCGGCAGCGCCTCCATCAGCGCCTCCGCTCCCAGCAGGGAAAGTCGGTCATGCAGGCTACCGCCGGTCTCGTCGGCTGCCAGTGTTATGCGCCTGGTCAAATACACCGGGCCGGTATCCAGGCCCTTGTCCATGCGCATGATGCTGATGCCGCTTTCCGTATCTCCCGCCTGTATGGCCCGCTGTATGGGAGCGGCACCGCGCCAGCGGGGAAGAAGGGAGGCATGGATGTTAACGCAGCCAAGTCGCGGAATATTCAGCACCGACTCCGGCAGCAGCAGGCCATAGGCCACCACCACCATCAGATCCGGTTGCTGGGCGCGCAAGCTGTTGATCTCATCGTCTGCCTTCAGGCTTGCGGGCTGATAGACGGGCACTCCCGCCTCCAGCGCCCGGGTTTTCACCGGCCCCGGCCGGGATTTCCTGCCACGTCCCGACGGGCGATCCGGCTGGGTGTATACGGCGGCCACCTGATGTGCAGATTCCAGCAGCTTCTGTAACGGCGGCACGGAAAAGTCCGGCGTTCCGGCAAAGACGATGCGCAATGGCTCGGACATCAGATGATTTTCTGCGCGGGTTTCTTTGCCATGCTGGTTCCCATCCTGGCTTCCTTCTCCAGTTTCTTGCGAATGCGCTCTCGCTTCAGCCTCGAAAGATAGTCCACAAACAATTTGCCATGCAGGTGGTCAATTTCATGCTGCACACAAACTGCCAGCAACCCGTCAAGATCGAGGACAAATTCTTCACCGTCCCGATCCAGGGCTTTCATCTTTACTCTTTCCGACCGTTTTACCTTGTCGAAATAGCCGGGAACCGACAGGCAGCCTTCTTCCATCTCTTCTTCTCCTGAGGCCTCGAGGATTTCCGGGTTGATCAGCACCAGAGGCTCGTTGCGCTCTTCGGAAATATCGATGACCACCACTTGGCGTGCCACCCCCACCTGGGTCGCCGCGAGACCGATGCCCGGTGCCTCATACATGGTTTCAAGCATGTCATCCACCAGTCTCTGCACGGATTTATCCACCGCATCGACCGGTTTTGCGCTATTTCTGAGACGCGCATCAGGAAATTTAAGAATATCCAGTATCGCCATGATTACAAATAAGTTCTATAGTAAGTACAAGAATCGCTGCCAATCTTCATTCTATAGTCGAAGACCATTTGGAACAATCCGCAAATGATTTTCAGGATTGGCGTACAAGGTGAGCGCCTGAATCCACGGACTCAGGAGAGGAGGCAAAATCAAGGCAACGCCTCTGGCCAAGGCGCCTGTTACGTTGAATCCTGAATGAGCATACCGGGATTATTATCGCACAAACATGAAGCAAGTATTTGACGACAGTGTTGTTTATCGTGAAGAATGGCAAAAACCGCCACACAGAAATTAAATAGGGGGCTCCAGAGATTTAGGCAGAACAAGGGTGATTATGGTTTAGAATGGCCGAGCGCGGCATGCAAAATCGGAAACGGTGTCTGAAGTTTGCAAAAGCGAAGCCAGACAAGCCTGAACACAACCAACCTGTTCATGACTTGCTCGACAGCTCCACAGGCAACAAACCAACAAGGGAAGCCCAATGAAGAGAATCAGCCGTTTTTTTCTTACCGCAATACTGGTTGCCGGCATCAGCGGTATCAGTCTGGCGACAGACGATCTCATCAATCCAAAACACCCTGATCGTTATGTGGTGCAAAAAGGCGATACGCTGTGGGATATATCCGCCAGATTCCTGCGCAAGCCCTGGTTGTGGCCTGAAATCTGGCAGGTTAACCCGCAGATCAGGAACCCACATCTAATCTACCCTGGCGACGAGCTGGAGCTGGTCTATATTGATGGTAAACCCCGCCTGCGGGTCGCCAGCAAAGGTCCGCTCAAGCTGTCTCCGGGCATCCGCTCCCATCCACTGGGAAGAGCCATTCCCGCCGTTCCCATTGACGCCATTGCCCCCTTCCTCACCCGGCCGCTGGTAGTGGAGAAGCATGGCCTGGAGCACAAACCCTATCTGGTGGCCTTCGCGGACGAGCATATTGTCGCCGGCGCCGGCCAACGCATTTATGTGCGCGACATTCCCACCTGGGAACACAAGAAATTTGACATTTTGCGCGCCGGCCCCGCCTATAAGGATGGTGACACCGGCGAAGTGCTGGGTTATCAGGCATTGCTCACCGGCATCGGCACCTTGCGACGCACTGGCGACCCGGCCACCGTTTACATAGATGCCACCAAGACAGAAATTTTGCTTGGCGACCGGGTCGTTCCTGCGGAACCCGAAGCCATGGCTACGGATTTCTACCCCCATGCACCCAAGCAGGAGGTGAAAGGCAACATCATCGCCATGCTCAATGGCTTCAGCCAGATCGGCCAGTATGACATTGTGGTGCTGGACCGTGGTCTTGCCGATGGCGTGGATACCGGCACCGTGCTGCAGGTAAACAGCCGCGGGGAGACAGTTCCCGATCACGTCGCCAGGGAAGCTCGCAACCTGATCCCGGATGTTGCCGAATACATCGATGACCGCCTTCTCACCCACACCATCAGTGACGAGAAGTGGGCGAAGAAATCCCGCTGGGAAACCGTTACCCTGCCTGATGAAGCCGCAGGTCTGCTGATGGTGTTCCGCAGCTTCGAGCGCATCAGCTTCGGCATCATCATGCACGCACAACGCGCCATGCATGTGCGAGATCGCATCGTCAATCCCTGATTTGTCCGAACATGAGCTGCGCAGCTGGCTGGCGTTAATCCGCCTGCCGGGCGTCGGTTCGGCGACGCTCAACCCTCTGCTGCGCGGCGGACTTTCTCCGGAGCGGCTGCTGGCGCAACCACCTCCCCAGCTCAGTGAGCGCATGCGTACAAGTATGCGCAATCCACCCTGGAAGCTGGTAGACGAGGATCTGCGCTGGCTGGAATCCCCGGCCGCTCATTTTCTGCCCTGCACCTCTCCCGGCTACCCGGAACCCCTGACACGCCTGCCGGATGCGCCTCTGGGCTTGTTTGTTCTCGGGCAGCCCCAAAGCCTGCACTCGCCACAAATCGCCATGGTGGGCAGCCGCAACCCCAGCCGCGGCGGAGAACAGACCGCCCGGGAATTCGCCCGACATTTCGCCCGCAGCGGCATCGCCGTCACCAGCGGGCTGGCCATGGGCATAGATACCGCCAGCCACCGTGGTGCCCTGCAGGGAGGCGGCCCCACCTTGGCAGTAATGGCCACGGGGCTGGATCGGGTGTATCCGGCCAGCAACCGGGATCTGGCTCATGAGATTGCCGAACACGGGGCATTGGTATCAGAATTTCCTCCCGGCACCAGCCCGAAACGCGGGCATTTCCCCCGCCGCAACCGCATCATCAGCGGCCTGTCCCTGGGGGTACTGGTGGTGGAGGCTGCGCTGAAAAGCGGCTCCCTGATCACTGCCAGACTGGCCGGAGAGCAATCACGGGAAGTCTTCGCCATTCCCGGCTCCATCCATAACCCCCTGGCCAGAGGCTGCCACCAGCTGATTCGCGAGGGCGCAAAACTGGTGGAAACAGCCGCAGATGTGCTGGAGGAACTGGCGCCAAAGCTGCAGCAGTTTATTCTTGCGCCGGAAACAGATGATACGGGGCAAGGCGACACAACCCCGCAGCCGCCAGACCAGGAGCATCAACAGCTCCTGGATGCCATGGGATATGATCCGGTTTCCACGGATGCCCTGGTGGAAAGAACCGGTCTCGCCCCCGAAGCCGTCTCCTCCATGTTATTATTGCTGGAAATGGAAGGCCGTGTATCGTCTGAACCAGGTGGCTTGTTCATCCAGACAAATGTAGACACAGCCAGCTGATATCTCTCACCACCCAACTCCGGGGCCAAAATCTGTGAACGAAAATCTTATCGATGTTCTTATTTTCATTTACGAAAATTATATGGATGCAGA
>JAJRUY010000131.1 GCA_024277555.1 Gammaproteobacteria bacterium
CTGCTCACGGGCTTTGTTGCTGGCGCGCTTACAGTAGGCTTTATCTGCCTGAAATATGCACCAGCGACAGCTCAGGACAACTGGATCGGCGCCAGACCTCCCGTCCCCACAGAACTGGGTTCGCGCCAGGAGCAGATCTCTCCCGAGCCTGTGAAAATCAAACCGCCGCGCTTCGATTTCTACAACCTGCTGCCAGATCAGGAGGTACTGGTGCCGGACGAGGAAATCGAGCGCCAGGTGCGCCAGTCCCCGCCGCCAGTCGAACCGCAGCAGCAACAGGATGCAACGCCACCGCCTGCCAGACCCGCCAGCAGCGGCAAGCGCTATGTTGTACAGGTCAGCTCCTTCCGCAGCAGCAAGGATGCCCAGGCGCTCAGAGCCAAGCTGGGATTGTTGGGGTTGCGCGCCAAAGTCAACAAGGCCAACATCAAGGGCAGCACCTGGTACCGCGTGCAACTTGGGCCTTATGGAAGCGCGGCAGCCATGCAGGACGTGCGCAAACAGCTGGCCAGCAGCGGCTATAAATCCCTGGCCATTGCCCTCAAATAGACAGGAGCAGCAGTGCAGTTTTCTGCCGATTCCGGTAAGATTGGTAATTTGGTGGTCTGATAAATCGAGGTTCAGGACTGGGGATTTCCCCGGTGAACGCTGTCATCCTGGCGCACGAGTCCACGAGATACAGGGATGTATCGTAGTAGAACAACACAGGAGCGGTTGTCGAGCAATTGCCGAGGCGTTATTCATGCTCCGGTATTGCCGGAATGACGCAGTTCGGCACAATCAGACCTTCTTTACAGGCATTTGTTTCCAGTTTTCCATGCGCCGGCACCACCGGCAGGGAGTATTCATCATGACAGATTTCGTATTGGCACCCTCCATCCTTTCCGCAGATTTCGCCAAGCTGGGGCAGGAATGTGATGATGTGCTGGCCTCCGGCACCGATTTCATCCATTTCGACGTAATGGACAACCACTATGTACCGAATTTGACCATCGGCCCCCTGGTATGCGATGCCCTGCGCAAGCACGGTATTACCGCCCCTATCGATGTGCATCTCATGGTCAGCCCGGTGGATCGTGTGATCGGTGACTTCGCCGAAGCAGGCGCCACCTATATCACCTTCCATCCCGAAGCTTCCGAGCATGTGGACCGCAGCCTGCAACTGATCAAGAATGCTGGCTGCAAGTCCGGGCTGGTGTTCAATCCCGCCACTCCCCTCACCTATCTGGAATATGAGCTGGAAAACGTGGACATGATTCTGCTGATGTCCGTCAACCCCGGCTTTGGCGGCCAGAACTTCATTCCCTCCGCACTGAAAAAGCTGCGGGATGTCCGCAAGATGATCGACGACTCCGGCCTGGATATCCGCCTGGAAATCGATGGTGGCGTAAAAGTCGACAATATCGCCGAAATCGCTGCCGCAGGTGCCGATACTTTTGTTTCCGGCTCCGGCATCTTCGGTGGCCGCAACGAAAGCGACCCCAACAAATACGACAGCCGGGTCAAGGAAATGCGCGACGCGCTGGGCAGGGTTGGATAAGAATGTCAGACAAACCGCAGATGATCCTCATCGACGTGGACGGCACCCTGGTAGACAGCGTGCCGGATCTCGCCTGGTGTGTGGATGAAATGATGAAAACCCTGGGGTGCGCGCCCAGGGGCGAGGAAAAAGTCCGCGACTGGGTAGGCAACGGTGTCGAGCGCCTGGTTCGACGCGCCCTCATCGGCCAGCTCAACGGCGAGCCGGATGACGAGGAATTCGACAAGGCCTATCCGATATTCCTGGAGCTGTATGCCGACAACACCTCCAAACGCTCTACATTGTATCCGGGTGTACAGGAGGGGCTGGACTATCTGCAAGATGCGGGCTACTCGCTCGGCTGTGTCACCAACAAGGCCGAACAGTTCACCCTGCCCCTGTTACAGGATCTGGGCATCTATGATTATTTCGGCATTGTCGTGGCTGGGGACACTTTGCCGGTAAAAAAACCCGACCCCACCCCGCTGCTGTATGCAGCCGAGTTCTTCGGCGTAACACCGGAGCAGTCGCTGATGATCGGTGACTCAAAAAGTGATGTCACCGCCGCCCGCGCCGCCGGTTTTCGCATTGTCTGCATGAGCTACGGCTACAATCATGGTGAGGACATCCGCATCTACGAGCCGGATACTGTGATCGACTCCATGGTGGAACTGAAAGGACTGCTATAACCGCAAAAGGAGACTCGAAAGCGACACCGACCGCTTCCCCTGGTTGTGCCGGGTTAACCACTATATGAAAACTGATTCCGCCAATAATCCTTTGGATAAACTGCCACCTATTCTCAACAAGAATTTGGATCGAAATCTCTGTGTTTGTAACGAGGTTCTGAAGATGGACATTATCAATGCCATCGTAAACGGGGCTACAACGGTGGAAGAAATTAAAAAACAGACCTATGCCACGGACGGCATCGGCTGTTGCACCCGGCAGGTAGAGCGATTGATTGAGTGTCTTTGCTCGCCAGAAGCGAAGGAGTAACGTTCTTTTGCGGGATGATGGAGTTGGTAATTGTACGGCCAATTGCATATCCTGTTGATCATGAACGCCGATTCTGGTGATCGTGAACCCTCTCCCAGTGCAACACTGCGGGTGGCCACCCAGACACCCGTTGAATGTGGCTTTGTTATGGTTTGTCTTAGCCCGGATATTTCACCTGAACACCGAAATAACAATATAAGATGCTGTTTTTATTAACCATTGCATCTATATTAGCAAAGCGCAATATGTTGCCGGGTGTTTGTTAAATCCGCCCTTGCACCGATCTTGCTGCCCAGAGACGATATTTCTTCACTCATCAATAGCCTGGGCTATTGATTCGATCAGAAATTCGCCTCTGAACAACAATCTCGGCACAATCATCGGACTTCCAGGTGAAACATCCGGGTTAGTATTTGCTTGGCGAACGGCAAGTTTTGTTTTATCTTTGCCTTTCCTGAATCAAACGGCTTTTTGCAAGCACAGATGACAACCACAGTTAAGAAACAACAAGGACGATGGCGGAGTTGAGCATTCAGCTGCCCGTTCTGTTTGTGTTTCGAAATTGTGGAGAAAGTCATGACCCCTGAAAAATTCGACGACCTGGTTGCCCAGGGTTACAACCGCATCCCCGTGGTTTGCGAGGTGCTTGCCGACCTCGACACCCCACTGAGCATTTACCTGAAGCTGGTGGATGGTCCCTACGGCTATCTGTTCGAATCCGTGCAGGGCGGCGAGAAATGGGGGCGCTATTCCATCATCGGCCTTCCCTGCCGCACCCAGCTGCGGGTAGACCGGCACCGTATAACCATCACCACGGATGGCGAAGAGGTGGAAGCCGTCGAGGCGTCCGATCCCCTGGCCTTCATCGAGGAATTCCAAGCCAGATACAAGGTGCCCGAGCTGCCCGGCCTGCCCCGATTCAGTGGCGGACTGGTGGGCTATTTCGGCTATGACACCATAGGTTATATCGAACCCAGGCTGTACCGTGGAGACAAACCTGACCCCCTGGAGACGCCGGACATCCTGCTCATGGTGTCCGACGAAGTGGTGGTGTTCGACAACCTGGCGGGGCGCATGTTCATCATCGTCCATGCCGACCCCGGTCGTGGCGATACCTATGCCAGCGCCCATGCCCGCATCGCGGAGCTGGCCGAACGCATGCGCAACAATCCGCCGCGACTGCCACAGACCGAAGGCCGGGATATACAGGAATCCGACTTCATATCCGGCTTTACCGAAGCAGGCTTCAAGACGGCGGTAGAGCGCATCAAGGATTACATCATGGAAGGTGACTGCATGCAGGTGGTGCTGTCCCAGCGTCTGTCCATCCCCTATCAAGCACCGCCTTTGGATCTGTACCGGGCCTTGCGTGGGCTGAACCCTTCTCCATATATGTATTTCCTGGATCTGGATGATTTTCAGATCGTCGGCTCTTCACCAGAGATTCTGGTGCGGTTGGAGGACAACGAAGTCACGGTACGGCCCATCGCAGGCACCCGCCGTCGCGGCCACAGCGAAGAGGAAGACCTGGCGCTGGAAGCAGAGCTGCTGGCGGATCCCAAGGAGCTGGCGGAACATCTCATGCTCATCGATCTGGGGCGTAACGACGCCGGGCGGGTGGCGCAAACCGGCACAGTTACCCTTACGGACAGGATGATCGTGGAACGCTATTCCC
>JAJRUY010000132.1 GCA_024277555.1 Gammaproteobacteria bacterium
AAGCCGGATTTCTCCATCGGGCCGCTGGGCGAAGCCTGTTGGGGAGTTGGTAGTGGTTGGGCAGTTTATTCTGATCTATTGCTGCAGTCTACGGGAATTTCCGGTCAACATGTTCTTGGCGAGCAGCGTATTCATGCCAGGGATGTTGCCAGCCTGGGGTTGGCGGCCTTGCTTGCCGGGCAGACAGTTGCCCCGGAACAGGCGCTGCCTGTTTATATCCGGGACAATGTGGCGAAAAAGCCGGCTCGCCCCTGAAGCAGCCAAGCTGGATGCGCTGTCAAGGCCATGATTCGCATATTCTTTTTGTTTCTCCTGATAAGCTGCACGGCTTGTGCGACGCCAGTGGCGAAGGAGCCTGTGCCTGGTGCCGATGCAGCGGAAAAAACGATTTATCTGGTCAGCCATGGCTGGCATGCCGGGATCGTGGTGCGGCGAAGTGATATTGCCGATGACACCTGGCCGATTCTTGCGGACTTCCCCGACACACAGTATCTGGAGCTTGGCTGGGGAGATGAGGATTTCTACAAGACCCCGGATCCTCATCCGGGGTTGATTCTCAAGGCTGCGTTGTTGCCCACCGCCAGTGTGCTGCATGTTGTCGGTTTTGATGATGCTGTGGAAAAATATTTTCCCCGTAGCGAAATCATCCAGATCAAGTTGTCTGCTGCCGGTTTCCAGAAGCTTGCCCGCAGTATAGGAGACAGCTTTGCCCGGAATGCGGCGGGCAATGCCGATTACCTGGAACCGGGACTCTATGGAAACAGCCGCTTTTACTTGTCCAGGGAGCGCTATCATCTATTCAATACCTGTAATGTCTGGGTCGCCCGGCAGCTTCGTCGCGCCGGCCTGTCAATCAGTCCTGCAGGCAGTATCCGGGTGGAAGGCCTGATGTCCCGTGTGCGCAAACTTGGGCGGGTGATTCAGCCTGCCCCGGGTGCTTTGAAATAGCTCATGGCGAGCAAAGTGACAGGGCTGGCAGGGTTAAAAAACACGGCGATAAAAAGCATCCTGCCGTTGCTGCTTGGTTGGGCGTTGCTGAATGGATTCATGTATTTGCAGCAACCCTCCATGGTCTTCTTTCCCTATGGAGCTCTGGATCAGACGCCCGCCCGGTGGGGGCTGGAGTATGAAGATGTCTATCTGGAGACCGGGGATGGAGTGCGCTTGCACGGTTGGTATATACCATATCGTGGAGCGAAACAGACGCTGCTGTTCTTTCACGGGAATGCGGGAAACATTTCCCACCGGGGTGCGTCGGTGGAGATTTTTCACCGGTTGGGTCTGAATGTCTTTATCTTTGACTATCGGGGATATGGCAGAAGTCAGGGGTGGCCAGATGAGCAGGGATTGAAGCAGGATGCATGGGCGGCCTGGCGCTACCTGATCGAAGAACGGGGTTTGGAACCGAAAGATATCATCCTGTTTGGCCGCTCCATTGGCGGTGTAGTGGCGGCAGGGCTGGCCGCCCGGGTTCATCCGGGTGGGTTGATTCTCGAGTCCACATTCAGCTCTGCACGGGACATGGCGGAAGTGGTCTTCCCATTTTTCTCCCGACTGCTTTTTTTGCGCTTTGAATTTGACACCCTGGCTTATGTCGGGCAGGTAACGTCGCCAGTGCTGGTGCTGCACAGTCCGGATGACGAAATGATTCCTTTCCGTCTGGGGAAAAAGATATTTGCGGCGGCCAATGAACCGAAGTTTCTGGTCAGGATGAATGGCAGCCACAATGGTGCGTTTCTTGCGAGCCAGCCGGAATATGAACAGGCGCTGGATGCATTTGTCTCCTCTTTATCCGGGGTCAAGCTGCTCCAGTAAGGACTGAACCAGTTGTTCGATCCGTGTCTCGTCTTCCAGCGGCTGGCCATTGCCATCGGTAAGCGTAAACACATCGTCCGCCATCGCTCCCAGGGTGGTGATTTTTGCATTCAGCAGGCGCAGCTCCTGTTCCGACAGCACCCAGGCGATAAGCGAGAGCAAGCCCGGTCGATCCATGCTCTTGATATGCAGTATGGTGTGATGATGGTGCAGATCCTGGCTGATGCTGATCTCGCTTTTGCTGGAAAACTGCTGCAGGCGACGAGGCAGTGGGCGTGCCTTGGGTGCTGCAGTGCTGATCTCCTGTAGCCCGGTTTCGAGAATGCTCTGAATGTCGTGAGCGCGCTCTGGTGTTATATGCTGGCCATCCACTTCCAGCACGAAAAAACTGTTCAGGGCAATCTGGCTGTCTGTGGTCTGGATGCGTGCCTCGAGTACATTCAGATGTGACTGATCGATCAACGCCGTGCATTGGGCGAAAAGATTCTTGCGGTCGTTTTGCACCACGAAAATTTCATCACAGCCCCGGCTGATGGATTTGCGCAGGGCAACCAGCGGGCTGCTGAAATCGTTGCCAGAGAGGATTTTGCTGCCGTGCCAGGCAATTTCCTCCGGGTCGTTTTGCAGAAAATACTCCAGGCTGAGTTCCATCCACAGGCGGTTGATGTCTTGGCCGTCAAACCCCTGGCTGATGAGCAGACGCCGTGCTTCGGCCTGCTTCGCCTGAATCAGCTCATCTTGTCCCAGGGGCGAATCCAGACCTCTGGTCAGGGTTTCCCTGGTGCTGTGATAGAGGCGGTTGAGCAGGGAGGACTTCCAGGATGTCCAGCGTTTTGGGTTGGTAGCGCGGATATCTGCCACGGTCAGCAGGAACAGGTAATCCAGGCGGGAGCGATCCCCGACCAGGTTTGCAAAATCCTGCACCACCAGTGGGTCTTCGATGTCCTGACGCTGGGCGGTATTGGACATCAGTAAATGGCTGCGCACGATCCATGCCACCATTTCGGCGTCATAGTCAGAAAGATCATGCGATTTGCAAAAGGTTTTTGCATCTTCTGCGCCGAGAATGGCGTGGCTGCCACCGCGGCCTTTGGCAATATCATGAAACAGTCCGGCAATGTATAGCAGCTCCGGCTTGATCAGTTGTTTGAACACCTGAGAGCACAGAGGAAACTCCTCCTCGAACTCCGGTACCGAGAAGCGCCGCAGATTGCGCAGCAGCATCAGGGTGTGTTCGTCAACAGTGAAGACATGAAAGAGATCGAACTGCATGCGTCCGGTGATGTTGGCAAATGCCGGGATGTAGGCGGCGAGGACGCCGTAGCTGTGCATGCGGCGTAAAACCTTGGTAATGCCTTGAGGTTGACGCAGGATCTCCAGAAACAGGCTGCGGGCGCGAATGTCCTGGCGGTAGCGGTCATCGATCAGATGCAGGTGGGCCCGCACCAGACGAATGGTGCTGGCGCGCACGCCCTGCAGCTCCGGATGCTCCTGCAGGATCAGGAAGAGTTCCAGAATGGCGATGGGATAGCGGGCAAAAATAGCATTGTTGCGTACTTCCAGGTAGCCGTTGCAGGACTGAAAGCGGTTGTTGATCCTGACGATATCGCAGGGCTTGTTCTTGTACAGAATCGCTTCCTGAAACAGCTGCAGCAGCATTTCATTCAGGCGGTTCAGCTCCATCACGGTGCGATAATAATTCTGCATGAACTGTTCCACCGCCAGATTGCTGTCGGCATCACAGTAGCCAAACTGGCGGGCGATGCTGCGCTGGTACTCGAACAGCAGGCGGTCATCGTGGCGGCCGGTCAGCAGGTGCAGGGCGAAGCGGATCTTCCATAATTTGAACTGGCCATCCTTCAGGGCATGATATTCGGTTTCGGTGAGGAACCCCTGGTGCAGCAGCTCTGACAGGCGTTCCGCATGAAAGTGGCGTTTGACCACCCAGCCGATCATCTGGATGTCGCGCAGGCCGCCCGGGTTGGATTTGATATTGGGTTCCAGGTTGTAGGCGGTATCGCCAAAGCGTGCGTGCCTGGCTTTCTGTTCCTTCCACTTGGCGGAAAAGAA
>JAJRUY010000133.1 GCA_024277555.1 Gammaproteobacteria bacterium
GGAAGACAAGTATCAGAAATATGATTTTGGCGATCTGGCGGATGGAAAGCTGAACAAGGAAGTCACGGACGGCTGGATAGCCATGATCCAGCATTATTTCGTGGCTGCCATGGTTCCACCACGGAAAGAACCAAGGCACTTCTACAGCAAGGGGCTGGCCAATGGTCATTATGTCATCGGCGCATATACTCCTGCTGTAAATGTAGCGCCAGGAGCCAGCCATACCTTTGGCGGCGTGATCTATATGGGCCCCAAAGACCAGGAAGATCTGGCGGCCATTGCCGAAGGACTGGATCTGGTGGTGGACTATGGCTGGCTCACCATCCTGGCCAAGCCCATGTATGAAATCCTCAGCTGGATCAATGGCATCGTAGGTAACTGGGGCTGGACCATCCTGATTTTTACCCTGCTGATCAAAGCTGTATTCTTCAAACTGTCGGAAACCAGCTACAAGTCCATGGCCAAGATGCGCCAACTCACGCCGCGCATCCAGGCGTTGAAGGATCGTTATGGCGATGACAAGCAGCGCATGCAGGCAGCGATGATGAAGCTGTACAAGGAATCCGGCGCCAACCCCTTGAGCGGTTGTCTGCCGATGCTGATTCAGATGCCCTTCTTTATCGCCCTGTACTGGGTGCTCATGGAATCCGTGGAGCTGCGCCAGGCGCCATGGATACTGTGGATCAAGGATCTGTCGATCCTGGATCCTTACTATGTGTTGCCGGTGCTCATGGGTATTTCCATGTTCATTCAGCAAAAACTCAACCCGGCGCCGCCAGATCCCATGCAGGCCAAGCTGTTGATGGCTTTGCCGTTCGTGTTCACCGTGATGTTCGCCTTCTTCCCCTCAGGCCTGGTGCTGTACTGGGTGGCGAACAATGTATTGTCCATCACCCAGCAGTGGATAATTACCAGACGGATTGAAAAACAGGCCGCCTCAGCCTGATTCGGAATGTGAGTACTTACTCACAAGATACGATTGCCGCCATTGCCACGCCTTCCGGGCGTGGCGGTGTGGGCATCATCCGCTTATCCGGCCCCTTGGTGGAAGAAATCGCCCTGGCTGTCACCGCCGCCCTGCCGCCACCCCGCTATGCCTGTTTTTGTGACTTTATGGATGCCGATGCTGAAGTCATCGACCAGGGCATTGCCCTGTATTTCCGGGCACCACATTCCTTTACCGGCGAAGATGTGCTGGAACTCCAGGGTCACGGAGGCCCGGTGGTCATGGATATGCTCCTCGAGCGCTGCCTGAAGCTGGGGGCGAGGCTGGCCAGGCCGGGGGAGTTTTCTGAACGGGCTTATCTCAATGACAAGATGGATCTGGCTCAGGCTGAGGCCATTGCCGATCTCATCGATAGTGAAACTGCCACCGCCGCCCGGCTGGCCACCCGCTCCCTCCAGGGGCATTTTTCCCGGAAGATCCATGAGCTGGTGGATGCCCTGATCCGGCTGCGCATGTATGTGGAGGCGGCCATTGACTTTCCAGAAGAGGAAATCGATTTCCTGTCAGATGGTAAAGTAAGTGCTGACTTACTTGATGTCATAGATAAAATAAGAGAAGTTCGTGCCAAGGCCAGTTCTGGCAGATTGCTCAGGGATGGTATCAGTCTGGTAATTGCAGGGGAGCCCAATGCGGGCAAGTCCAGCCTGCTCAATGCCCTGGCCGGTACGGATACCGCCATTGTCACTGAAGTCCCCGGCACCACCAGAGATGTGCTGCGCGAGCGCATCCAGATTGGGGGGGTGCCGGTGCATCTGGTGGATACCGCCGGGCTGCGAGAGACTTCCGATCAAGTGGAACGGGAGGGTGTGCGCCGGGCCAGAGAAGAGCTGCACCAGGCGGATCAGTTGCTGTGGGTCTATGATGCTGGCGCCGATCCCGACAACAAAGGCATGCAGCAGGCAGACCTGCCCGCGGGCATCCCCGTTACCCTGATCTGCAACAAGGTGGACAAGCTGGGCGAGGCGCCCCAAAAAACCAGTCGGGATGGCATGGTAGAAATCAGCCAGTGTGCCAGTTCCGGGGAAGGGCTGGAGCTGTTACAGGAGCATCTTTTGCAGAGCATGGGTTTCCAGGGCGCAGAAAACACCGAGTTTATCGCCCGTCGCCGGCATCTGGATGCCATTGACCGGGCGCTGGTGAGCCTGCACAAGGGCAGAGAAGCCCTGGAACAGCATCAGGCGGGAGAGCTGCTGGCCGAAGACTTGCGTCAGGCGCAGCTGGCATTGTCGGAAATTACCGGAGAATTCAGCGCTGATGATCTGCTGGGAGAAATTTTCTCCAGCTTCTGTATCGGCAAATAAACACCCTCACCCCAACCCATCTCCCAGGGGGAGAGGGATTTACAGCCGCTCCACCACCCACTGCGTTACAAACTCCGCCGTGCGTGCGCACTGATCGCCCCGGCGGTCGGTAAAATCCTGGTATTCTTCCGGCTTCCACATATCGTAGGTCTTGCCGGTGAACTGATGCTGCAATTCCTGACAGGTCAGGCCGCCGAATTTCTCCTTGAATTCCAGAGACAGCTCATTGGCTCTGGAAAAATTACCGATGAACTTGCCCTTGGCAAATTTTTCCCGATCCCGGCCGCGCTTGGAGCCCAGGGCCAGAATACCTCCGACCAGAGAGCCGCACAAACCCACCCCGCTTAAACCACCACCGCCGGACAGCCCGTGGCTGGCCTTGATGGTTTCATCGCTGATCAGCCCCACTGTGTCCTGCACCGCCGCCAGCACGCATTGCGGGCAGCAGCCATGCTCGATTTCCAGCTTCAGCGCCAGTGCACCGGCCTGCTCGGCAAGTTCTTTCTTGTCTTTCATGGTTCTCACTCCATCAAACAGAAAGCCCCCATACTAACCAGTTTCATGGACGGGCATATTGACCAATGACAAATCAGGAACAGCGGAATTTCCGGATGCGGGCCTGCAAGGCGGAAACCATATCCTTGCGGGGATTCTTGCCATAGCGCAGAGCCATGTATTGCTGCATGATGGCCTGGATGTCTGCCGCCTGTTGCGGATAGCGATCCGTGGCTTTTTTCAGCAAATCCTGCGGCCCGGTGGAGGGAGGAATATCCAGCCCGGCTTTTCTGAGTTTTTGCAGAAATCGCATATATGCCTGATATAC